>JAYVKY010000052.1:0-10101 GCA_043767965.1 Pseudobdellovibrionaceae bacterium | reverse complement strand
ATAAGTATAATGATCCGTATGTTGATTTTTTGCCAGGGCCGTTAGGCCATACACGCCTGCAAAAGCGCTTTCACCGACAAAGATGACCTCGAGGTAATGCCTAGATATGACCCCACCCAAAGCTAAATCTAAAGACAGCAACTGTGCTGCGGATTGCAAACGAAACTGAGTCCTGGAAAAATGAAAATCCAAATGATTTTCATTTTGGATTTGCACGAATTGTAAATGTGAATTTTGTAATAAATTTATATTTGTTGTCGTATTGATTGCTTGTGCAATATTTGAAATTATTGCACTTGGCAATGACACAAAGTTTTGAATCAATTTTGCCTGAGCATTCTCGCCCAAATTAAATTCCAGTAGCGATTGTGCTAAAATATTTTTTGCGGCCTTTTGGGCAAATAAAATTTGAATTGGTTTTTCAATAATTTTACCGCTTTGAATTTGTATTGATATTTTTGAAACCATTCCGGCTTTTGATAAATCAATCAACCTAATTTCGGTTTCTGCGGCAGGGTTTATAAAATCAGATTCCGTGGTTTCTTCAATTGTAATCCAACTTTCTAATTCATCTGATAATGTCTGATTTAACTGGCCATTAATGAACACAAAATTATAGAAATCTGTGGATAACTTTGTCGATAACCATTTCATGTCGTCATGACTGAGGTGTTCTGTGTCTGTTGCTAAATTCCAGTTCAGTTCTGAAAAACTTTTAATAGAGGTGAATTTCCAAGCTTCGTCACGCTTTGTTGGCATTCCATTTTTTTGAACTCGCGCAAAAGCTTCTTCACGCAAGGCGGTGGCCCTGAGGCTGTCTAACGGAAATTTCTGTTTAAATTCATTATAATTTTCAATTTTCATTTTACATTAACCAATCGTAGCCCTTTTTCTCGAGCTCTAAGGCAAGGGCCGCGTCCCCCGTTTGAATAATCTTACCATCAGACAAAACATGTACAAAATCAGGCTTGATGTAATTCAACAATCTCTGATAATGAGTGACCAATACAATCGCATTTTCTTTGGTCCGAAGCTTATTGACACCTTCTGCGACAATTCTTAATGCATCAATATCAAGGCCTGAATCTGTCTCGTCTAACAAGGCTAACCGCGGTGATAACACCGCCATTTGTAAAATTTCATTTCGTTTTTTTTCGCCACCAGAAAAACCAACGTTCACGGCGCGATCCAAATATTCAGGTTTCATATCAACGATTTTCATTTTTTGATTTAAAAATTCTCTGAAATCACCTTCAGATAAGGGCTCTGAGCCCTGATGCTGCAAAATAGAATTAAATGCTGTTTGCAAAAAAATAAAGTTAGAAACGCCGGGGACTTCGACGGGGTACTGAAAAGCTAAGAATATACCTTCCTTAGCCCGCACATCTGGCGAAAATTCTAATAAATTTTGCATTTTAAAATTTATTTCATATTTGACCTCGCCGGCCGTTACTTCATAGGCCGGATGACCTGCTAAAATTTTTGAAAGCGTGCTTTTGCCAGAGCCATTAGGCCCCATGATGGCATGTACCTCACCCGCATTAACAGATAAATTAAGGCCCTTAAGAATTTCTTTATCTTCAATTTTTGCATGTAAATTTTTAATTTCTAACATCGTTTCTCCTTTAAAGCAGACTCACTTCGCTTCTCTGTGTGGGAGCTTAGCCCACCGAATTTTCAAGTTTCATTTCAATTAATTTTACTGCTTCCACGGCAAACTCCAACGGAAGTTCTTTAAAGACTTCTTTACAAAACCCATTGACCAACATCGAGATCGATTTTTCGGTATCAAGGCCCCTTGATTGTAAATAAAAAATTTGGTCTTCAGAAATTCGCGACGTACTGGCTTCGTGTTCTAATATGGCCGATTTGTTTTTGACTTCGATATAGGGAAATGTATGAGCACTGCACTTATCACCAACCAACATTGAATCGCACTGTGAATAATTTCTGGCATTTTCTGCGGAAGCCATAATTTTAACCAGTCCACGATAGGCATTTGATGAACGACCTGCAGAAATACCTTTTGAAATAATTGTGCTTTTTGTGTTTTTTCCGATGTGTATCATTTTTGTGCCCGTATCGGCCTGCATTAGATTATGAGTCATTGCTACGCTGTAGAAAGCACCCTCAGAATAATCCCCTTGCAAAATTACCGATGGATATTTCCAGGTAATTGCAGAACCTGATTCAACTTGTGTCCAAGAAATTTTCGAATGTGCACCCTTGCATATTCCGCGCTTAGTGACAAAATTATAAATCCCGCCAATACCATTTTTATCACCGGTGTACCAGTTTTGTACTGTCGAATATTTAATTTCAGCTTTTTCTAAAGCAATCAGCTCTACAATGGCAGAGTGCAATTGATTTTCATCGCGCTGAGGCGCCGTACATCCCTCGAGGTAATTAACAAAGCTTCCCTCGTCAGCAATGATCAGTGTTCTTTCAAACTGACCTGTTTCTTTGGCATTGATTCGAAAGTATGTTGATAAATCCATCGGGCATTTTGTATTTTTCGGAATATAAACAAATGATCCGTCTGAAAATACCGCAGCATTTAAAGCGGCATAATAATTATCTGTATATGGTATAACGCTACCGAAGTATTTTTCCACAAGCTCTGGATATTTGTGAATAGCCTCTGAAATCGAACAAAAAATGACTCCGGCTTTATCTAGAGCCTCATGATGAGTTGTTCCGATACTGACCGAATCGAAAACCACATCCATTGCAACACCCGAAATTCTTTTCTGTTCTTGTAAAGGTATTCCCAAGCGTTCGAAAGTTTTAATTAATTCGGGGTCTAAATCATCCATCGATTTTGTAGCATCTTGTTTTTTCTTGGGAGCCGAGTAATACGTTAAATCTTGAAAATCAATTTTTGGATAACTGACTTGCGCCCACTTCTGCGGCCCTTCAGAAGGCTCAGTTAATGTGATCCAATGACGGTACGCTTTTAAGCGATAATCTAAAACCCATTGTGGTTCGTTTTTTTTAGCCGAGATCAACCTAAGGACATCTTCATTGAGGCCTTTTGGAATTGATTCACTTTCAATATTTGTTTCAAAACCATATTTATATTCATAGGCTTCAGACATGTAAAACCTCAGCTAAAGAAATCGATTTATAAAAATTTTTAACTTTTAAATTTAAATTTGTAATCGGCGTTACAATGGTACAACTTTTGGCATGATCACATTCATTATCATTACCTAAACATTTGGTCAGATCCGTCGAGCTTTCTAAAGTTTCAATCAATTCATGCAAAGTCACATCGCTCAAATTTTTTGATAATTGATAACCACCCATCACACCGTATTCAGCCTTCAAAATTCCTCGCGAGCTTAGAACCTGTAAGACTCGCGCGATCACGTCATAAGGTGTATGTGTCTGGTCTGAAATATCTTTAGCGCTGTGCGTGCCTATGTTGTCCTGGAACAGCTTCAAAGCCATCAGGGCATATTCAGTTTTTTTGCTCATTTTGTTCATATAAAAACCTTTGTATTTATATACTTATACATTTTTATTATATTTAAAGTTCATTCTATTTGGTCGCTTTTCACGCCCAAAAAATTCATCCAAGCAATATACGATAAAAAATGTCGTATATTGCTTGGATGGGTATAGATCTGTTCTAAATAAAAGGCAAATGAAAATCAATTGATCTGACTAGGATAAATTCAGGGGCCTATGGTGCTTAATGAATGTACCGTCAAAAAAAGTTGCTAGATCAGGGACATCAGAGTAATTTTCAACAATGAGACTATTTCTTTCTGTTTTTATTTCTTTATTTGTTAGTGCGATTTTCTTTTTCACAGTTAAATTTTGGGGGCAATCACAGCGCTATATTGATTACAATCACCCCTTCTATTCCAACATTCAAACTCCGCTTATATTTCAGAAAAGTAATTCGCAGACCTTGATCGACAATCTAAATTCAGATCAAAATTTATATTTAGATATCGCCCTAACGCTGGATCAACAAATTGTTTTACCCCTTCAATCTATCAACACAAAATACCGCGCTGAAAATTTTTCAAAATTGTCTGAACCGGCGGCCCTAATGTCTGACTATGCAGTGAAACTTCAAAACAGAAAAATTATTTTAAATTTAATTGAAAATCCTATTGCCGGACCAGATATTATCCTTGCTGAGCTCAAAAAAATGGGCTTTGCTAAAGCAGAAAATTTTGTCTTTACCAGCCCCTTCGATGCTCAGATGAAAGATCTGAAAGAAAAGGCACCCGCTTATTTATTTGCGACTACGTTGCCAGAAATTTTAAGGATTAAATCGATGGAAAGTGTTTATTTAATCGAATCCTCAGTTTTTAGATCAGATATTGTTATTCATCCATTGAATTTTTATAAAGAGGCCTTTTTTTCCGAGACGCTATTGAAGGATATAAAAAGACGTTTTAAAAGATTTATTGTAGGGCCCATTAACCTAAGTCAAATCGATGAAGCAAAAAAATTAAATCCTTTGGGCATCGTGATACAGAATTAACATCAATCAAAAACATTCTTCGCCTAATTTAGATTTTACGAAGTCTCTGGCTTTGGCCATTGTGAGCAAATAGGTCTGATCATAAATCATCGCGTATTCAGCAAAACTTAAATTTTTAACTTTTCTTTTTTTTAATAAGGCCCTTTTTTCTGGTTCCTTTTTTAAAATGTCATATGCAGCAGATAGGTTTTGCATCAAATTTAAGTCTGCCTTTATAATTTCATGACCAACTTTTCTTCGCGATTCAATATATCCATCAATTAATTTAAGCGTTCCTGAAATTCCACGATTATATGCCATATAAACAAACTGTTCGATGATTTCTTGATCAACAGCCGCGGTTATTGCCGGGCGCTTTGATAAAAATTCATTCTTGAAATAAATTTGATCTTTCAAAGTGTGTAAATAATGCATAACTAAAGCTCTGTATGGGTTTTGCGGAACAGCCAGCATCGAACAGCGCTGATCAATGCCGGCAGATTCTTTTTGCAAATCATCAAAGATATTTGAAATTCGCTGGCAACTTGCACTAGATGTTGTCAATAATTGTTCACGTGTTTTTTGCATCAGACTTTTATCAAGCACGCGTAAAATTCCATTTTTAGTAAATTGGCTGATCCCTGCATCAAAGTCATTTTGAGCAATCGCATTTATATGAAAACCACTTTCAGTCATAATTTGCAGAAACGAACTGCGTGGATCTAGGTTAAAACAATTTTTAACATCGTGGTAAGCATTGTAAACTAATGTTGTATAATTTTCTGTCAGGCAGGGTCTGATTATTGTCTTCTCGGGCTTGTCATATTCAGATTGGCAGCGTGCGTATCGTCCAATAAAATTTTTTTGTGCAAACCGGATACACTTGATAGGTATTTTTCGCTCCCAATCCTCTTCGTGATTTTGCAAATAAATGGGGTCAACTTTTTCTAGAATTTGTTTTTCAAGATAATTTTTTGAATCGCTTCCATTTTGCGTACTGCAAATTTCATAATTCATATTTTCTGACACAATGCTAATAGATGCTGGTGCGCGCTGCTTTTGAACACACTGAATCAAAGATAACGACATCAAAAATAAAATTAAATGTCTGAATAAAATCATCCGAATCATGTTGATTGACCTTCTTTTTATACCTAGAATATAGCCTATGAATAGAATATCATTATTTTTTACATCCGTCGTAATCTCAATTTTTTCAAGCATGGCTTTCGGGCAGTCCTTGGGTGCAGGCTCTGCAAATTCCGCGACCAACGTCGGCCTTCACATGACCGGCATAGATGCCATCTTGCAAGCAAGTTTTGTCGTAAAGATAGTTATCTTAATTTTAGCCAGCCTATCAATTTTATGCTGGGCCATTGGATGGTCAAAATATCAAGAACTTAAAAATTTAAAAGCAGCCAATGCTCTTTTTGATACTATGTTTTGGAAAACAACATCACTCGATGAAATGTATGGAAAACTGAATGCTTTTAAAACAAGTTCACATGCGCGCGTCTTTAAGGCCGCTTACGCTGAGATGAAAAAAATTGCAGATTCACCACTCATGAATAAAACACAGGGCTCGGATACTGAATCTCCGCAGTTATCTGGCATTGATAATCTAGAACGCTCGCTTAGAAAAGCCACGGAAAACGAAATCTCTGATCTTGAATCACGACTAACAATTTTGGCTTCAACAGGATCAACAGGCCCATTTATTGGTTTATTTGGAACTGTCTGGGGTATCATGAATTCTTTTTCGCAAATTGCACAAACTGGCTCTGCCAATTTGGCGGCAGTTGCGCCGGGCATTTCGGAAGCGTTAATTACAACGGCGATAGGCTTGGCTGCAGCGATTCCAGCAGTCATTATTTATAATCATTTTATTAGCGTTATTAAAAAAGAAGAAATCGCGTTGAACAATTTTAGTTCTGATTTTTTAAACATTGTTAAGCGAAATTTTTTTAAAGGTTAATCTGGTGGGAATGAATACATCTTCAAAAACTACTAAAATGGTGATGAGCGAAATTAATGTGACTCCGTTTGTTGATGTCATGCTTGTGTTACTAATTATTTTTATGGTGACAGCGCCGATGATGCAACAAGGAATTGATGTGAATCTACCCAAGACAACATCGACAGGCGTCAGTCTTAATGAAAACCCATTTGTGATTGTTATACACTCTGGCGGTAAAATTAAAATTTCAGAGATCGATGTCTCTATCGCGGACCTCAGAGAAAAATTAAAATCAATTTTTCAAAATAAAAAAAATAAGCAAATATACATTCAGGCCGATCGAAAAGTCGACTACGGCTATGTCGCTGAAGCAATGGCTGAAATTCGCCAGGCTGGAATTTTAAATATCAGCCTAATCACTTTACCTAAAGATTAACGACAAGGATTTTTTTGCACTTCAAAAAAGGTCTTTTTATTTCATTTGGCATACATATTTTAGTCATTATATTTATGACCTTGCAGGTTATTTTTTTCGCGCCAAAAATGATTGATATATCGCAAGCCGTACGTGTTGACATGGTGAACTTATCTGACAAAGACATGAAAAATGAATTGCCAGAAAAAGAGCAGGAAATTTTAAAAGAAAAAACTCGGCCAGCTGAAAAACCTAAACCAGAACCAAAGCCTGAAGATCAAATTGTTAAGCATGATAAACAAAAAGAACTTCCACAAAAAAAAGTGATTGAACCTGATCATGCAGCCGTAAATTTAGACAAAGCCAAACTAAAGCAAAAAAATGCTGTAGATAAATTAAAAAAATTATCTGCCCTTGAAAAAATCAAACAAGATGTCAAAAGTTCTGACGAATCCAAAGAAAATAAAAAAACAATCCCCATTAAAGCGCGTATTTTAGCTGCGGGAACAAAAATAGCAGGCCTTGATAAATTACAATCTGACGAATATTTATCACTTCTTGATGCGCAAATTAAAGCGAACTGGTCAATGCCGGAATGGATGATTGGCAAACCTTTTAAAGCAAGTGTCTGGGTCAAACTTGATCCCACTGGTCAAGTTATATTCAAAAAAATATCCAGACCCAGCGGCAATCCGACCTTTGATGAGTACTGCTTAGCCGCGATTGAAAAGGCATCGCCCTTTCCGCGAGTTCCTGAAAAATTTGGCGAAGTTTATAAAACAGATGGTGTCAGTTTTGCTTTTCCTGATTAGACTACTTTAAAGGGGTTCTTATGAAAATATTCTCATTATTATTCATTTTTTTATTTTTGTCGCTAACAGTTTTTTCTCAGCAAGCTGTCATTAAAGTTGGCGAAGCTAAAAGCCGAAAAAGTAATTTGGCATTTCCCTATTTTAATAACACCGGAACAGATCAATCTGGCGCAGCCACCAAAGCCGCCGGAGAAATTTATAACTCGGCGAAAAAAAATTTAGAGCTTTCAACATATTTTCAAATGATGCCATTGACTGCATTTTTAGAAAACACAACAAACCTTTCAGTGAAACCAAAAACAAGCGATGCGAATGGCTTTAAATTCGACTCTTGGAAAACAATCGGTGCTGAATTTTTAATTCGCGCTTCATACTCGTTAACCGAAAAAGATCTGACTGTAGAAACTTTCTTATATCAAATTGATCAATCTAAACTTTTGGTTGGCAAAAGATACAAGGCCAATATCAATCAAACTGAACAAATTGGAAATACAATTGCGAATGATATTTTAGAGGCCATTACAGGCAAGCGTGGATCATTCATGTCACGCATTTTGGCGACTACAGATAAAACAGGGTATAAAGAGGTTTTATCCATGAGTCTTGAGGGTACTAACGCAACCACAATTACACACGATCGCAGTGTTGCTATTTCGCCAAATTGGTCGCCCAATGGTAAAAAAATTGTTTATTCAATCTATACTCGTCGTGTGGGTGCAGCCCAACAAAATTTAACTTTATTTTTACATGATTTAACGACCAATAAACGCAGTATTTTATCAAACAGAAATGGTCTGAACTCTGGTGGCAGTTTTTCACCTGACGGACAATATGTGTATCTGACCATTTCAAAAGGTGGCTCGCCGGATATTTACAAAATTGGCCTAAATGGCGATCAAGTCAATCAACTGACGAAAGGTCCCGCTGGAGCCATGAATGTTGAAGCGGCCGTTTCGCCAGATGGTTCTAGAATTGCTTTCTCGTCAGATCGTGGTGGAAACCCTATGGTCTACGTAATGAACAGCGATGGTTCAAATGTTAAACGTCTTACATTTCAAGGTAAATATAATTCAACGCCGTCATGGTCACCTGACGGAAAAAAACTGGCTTTTGCTGGCCAGGTTGAAAATTATTTTGATATTTTTGTCATGGATTCTGATGGCTCAAATATTTCACATGTGACTTCTGCGACAAAATCAAATGGCAAGCGCGCAAGTAATGAAGACCCCAGCTTTTCACCTGACGGGCGATTTGTTGTTTACACCAGCAATCGTACCGGTAAGAATCAAATTTTTATAAGCTCATTAGATGGTTCACAAGAGCGTCGTGTGACCAATGACTCTTATAACTATTTTAAGCCCAAATGGTCTAACAATTTAGAATAAAAATTCAGCATTAAACAATATTGTAGTTAAAGCAACAACGGGCCGCATGATTGACGACGGTTGTCGACCCGAATACTTCTGTTAGCCATGAAAATAAAAACACTAGAATCTAAAAAAAATATTCAATATAGCACTGTTGTTTGGATTTATTTAATCGCTTTCATTTTAATGACATGGTCGTTTAAATCACACTCGGCCGAAACCAAAATAATCAAAAAACAAGCTCAACTAAAAACCAAAAACTTCAACCACTCATCAAAGAAGGGAACACCCATGTTTGCAATTTTTGAAACAAACAAAGGTAACATCAAAATTAAATTATTCGCAGATAAGGCACCAAAGACTGTCGAAAATTTCGTAGGCCTTGCTGAAGGCACTAAAGAATTCACAGACCCTAAAACTGGCAAAAAAACAACTCGTGCTTTTTATGATGGTCTAATATTTCACCGTGTAATTCCAAATTTTATGATTCAAGGTGGCTGCCCACTGGGAACAGGCACGGGCGACCCCGGATACCGCTTTGCTGATGAGTTCGATAAATCTTTGTCGCACGATAAGCCAGGCAAATTATCAATGGCTAATGCAGGCCCAGGAACAAACGGCTCGCAATTTTTTATTACGGTTGCAGCAACACCTTGGCTTGATGGCAAACACACAATTTTTGGCGAAGTTGTCGAAGGCTATGAACATGTTGAAGCTATTTCAAAAGTTAAAACTGTCATGAATGATAAACCCGCAGAGGCTGTGGTTTTAAAACATGTTCAAATTGTCAGACAGTAGTTCGATAGGTTGAAATCCGGATTTTTCAATTTATTTTCTATTTATCGATTGCATCAAATTCTTTAAACATTTTTTTCTCTATAGCGTTTATTTTATAAATAAGCGCTTTTTTTTTGAAATACTGGCCAACCTGAAGGGAGCCTTAGGTGAGAATTTACTATCTTCAAGCGCCTGTGGATTTACCTCGTGCGCAGCAAGTGCCCCCAAATTTTTTAAAGCTGGCTGCGATCGCTCTTGTCAACCAAGGGACTAATAATTTGATTCTGAGC
>JAYVKY010000051.1:0-2079 GCA_043767965.1 Pseudobdellovibrionaceae bacterium | reverse complement strand
CTTTCCTAGTTTGACAGTTTCATCATCAGGGGTGATCATACCTGATTGAGCAAATTCGACAGTATTTTTCAAAAATTTAATAGTGTGACTTTTGATTCTATAAGTTTATTTATGGAAGATACTTCTTTATTTAAAGATCAAAGTATTAAGAATTTTTTAAATGTCGATTTTTCAAAATATAAATTTTCTAATATTGAAAAAAAGGATGAGCTTTTTATGCCAAGGGCCTGGGATATGCCTGAGGTCTTTCGAAAAAAATTGGTTTCATTTTCAAGTAATACTTTACATGAAGTGAATTTGCTAAATCATCTGACTGAATCGATTCGCTACAATTTTAGTAACGGCATGCAGTTCGCTGCTCAAGATATTCTACGTCATCCGTTAGCAAAAAAAGTTCCGATTCATTTGTTGCCACATCATAAAATAGAAATTTCACCCGCTGATCCGCATTGGCCACTTTTAAGTCGGTATAAAAATTCTTTTAAAAGCCATACTGTGACCGAAGTTGAAAACATCATGCAAGCGTTGATGAACCAAATTGCAAAAGCGATTCACCTTAAGACGGTAAATATATATCTTCAAACTTTTTCATATCTATCAAAAGCTTTTCATATTCAAAAACTCGAAGTCGATTTAAAACCAGAACTAGATTGGCGAGTTCTGATCACCGAATATCAAAATTACTCGTGTGAATTTAAATTGATTTCAAAAGGTCCGTCGCAGGTTTATTTTTTAAGTTCATTTGCAATTCGACCAGCGGACCAAACGATTTTAGTGTACCCTTGGCGAAATGAATTTATTGGCCTTGATGAAAAGTTAAAATCCTTTCATAGTGGGGTCGATTTTTTTAATACTGAAGCCCCACATTTTCAAATTGAAAATCAAAATATTGCAAAAAAAATAATTCAATATTTAAAAACAAGATCTATTACGGTCACTGTCGGGGGGGAAACAGTTCGAATTCCACCGCCCCAGCACCAGTTACATATTTACTTGTCTGATAAAAATGAATTAAAAATATTGGCCCAGGCACGAGTTCCCCAGCAAAAAGATCTGATTAAGAAAGATTGGTCTGAGATCTCTTTAGTGGTTATCAAATCACTCTCAGAGGGGTTATCATTTTTTTTACAGGCGGAACCCAAAGATTTAGCCTCGAACCAAACGCGCCGGCGCGAATGGGATCTGAAAATTCTAAAGCATACGGGTATTTTACAATATGTGACCTATGAAGTTTTACATTTTTTATTTCATAAAGAGCTTTCAGACGGTCGTGTCGTTGATCAAGATTCCGTTTTTATTAGTTTGCACGAAAATATTAAAAATATTTTAATAGCAGGACCTGGGAATACTTTTTTTCAAGATCAAGCCTTGGCCGATCTGTGTTCAAAGTCAGTTTTGATCTATTTTGAAAAATGGGTCGATGACTTGCTTATACATTTTAATTCAGATGAGTCTTACTATTCAGAAAATGGCGAAGTGATTCTTGAGCGCCTTATTGAAAAAGAATTTCGTCTAATTTTTGCATTAATGCAGAAAATGATTTTCGATTCATCGGCCGAATTTTTTAAGAAACCGCGATCTTCTTTTCAAGCTCAGATGGATCAGTTATCAACACACCTTGTTGATTTATTAAATACCCTACAACAGTTAATTCCCCACGGATTCTCAATTTTTTATAATGAAAAACCTTTACAAGAGTTAAATGAAGATCAATTTAAGGTTGATTTTGTTTTAGAATCAGATCTAGATCAGAATAAAAACTTTAATTGGTTTGAATTAAATCCACAGTTCTTTTTAAATGGTGTTGCCGTTGACCCAGAACGGTTTCTAACGGGCAGCCAAGGCGGAATTATTGAATACGACGGTCAAGTCTATATTTTGGCCGCTAAACAAATCCCTTCGCTGCGTCGGTTGCAACATTTTTGGCAAAAACTGCAAAAAGGTAAAGTCGAGAGCACAAAACAGAAAAAAAACGATAAGATTTTTCAACTGCCAAGAAATCAAACTTTAGAACTGCTGGCACTGCGGGCTTCGGGTATTCAAATCCGAGGCGATCAGGAATGGAAAAAACTTTGTGAT
>JAYVKY010000050.1:0-6038 GCA_043767965.1 Pseudobdellovibrionaceae bacterium | reverse complement strand
GCTGCTATTTTTTTTATTCCCATGTGCCTGGCATCAAATATAAAGGTTGATTTAAGTATTTTGTTTTAAATACGGTTTGAATTGCCTTTGCCATAACGTCTGGCGCCAAATTAGAACTCATTTTTGAACTGAACTGCGAACCCAAGCTTGATAAATCATTTAAAGAATTTAAATCGTCATCATCGCCACGTTCATCTAAAATAAAATCTATCAACGAGTTTTTTTCTTTGCGCGGCTTAAAGACATGGTAATCTTCACCGAGTTTTGCTTTTTGTGCAGCCATACGGATTGCATCTTCAAATGTTCCCTCTGCATCTGCAAATTTTAATTTAACTGCGGTGGCACCCGTCATGACACGCCCGTCAGCATACTGTGAAACAAAATCCAAAGGTAAGTTTCTAGCCACTGAAACAGTTTTACGAAATTGATCATAAACTTCATCAATCATATTTTGAAACAATGCACGCTCGTCTTCGCGCATAGCGCGGTATTCAGAGCCTGAATCTTTGAATTTACCAGAGGTGATTGTATATCGTTTTACTTTGGCCCAGTCATACAAACCTTCTAAATTTGCAAACTCCATAATTACACCAATTGATCCGATCATTGTCCCCGGCGCTACAATAATTTGATCACAGGCCAGTGCTGCATAATACCCACCGCTGGCGACTAATCCTGTCGAAACACAAATAATAGGTTTTTGCGTTTCTTTTTTTGCACGTATAATTTCATAATATATTTCTTGAGACGGCCCGACAGCACCGCCTGGTGAATTAATTTCAATCACGATCGCTTTGATTGAATCTTCTTTTTTATAACGTTTTAAAGTTTCAAGAAACTTTTTACCGTTCATGATAATACCATTAATTTCAAGATGTAGAATTTCATTCTTAGAATGACGTCGTCCTGATTCACCATCAGATTGCCCATGCCATGCGCGGTAGCCAATTAGACCAATTACACAGATTAATAGAATTACGAAAAATTTCTTACCAAATGACCACTGTTTCATATATCACTCCATGATATTGTACTATATCCACAAATAAAAAAGGAACCCTTTCAGGTTCCTCTTTCGACGTATTTCAGTCATTTCGCTTTGTATTATAAAAGCAGTCAGCTATTGCTTACTATTGTTAAATTAATCTTTTTTAAGATTCTTCAACTGATCGGCAAAAACATCGCCGAAACTTGTTTTAGAAGTTGCAGTTGCTTTTTTAACATAATCATCAACGTCGCCTTTTTGCTCGCGCAATTTAACTAATTTAGATGATAGGCCTACTTTTCGAGCATCTTTATCAAGAGTAATAACTTCAGCTTTTAACTTGTCGCCAACTTTGACGAAATCTTCAACTGTCGCAATTTTATCAGTCGTTAACTCAGAAATATGAATTAAACCTTCGATATCGCTTTCAAGCTCTACGAAAACACCGAAATCAACAATCTTAGTGACCTTAACTTCATGCTGAGAGCCAATACCGTATTTAGTTTCAATCTGAGTCCAAGGATCGCCTTCAAGCTGTTTAACACCTAAAGAAAATCTTTCGTTCTCAGTATCAACACCTAAAACAACGGCGCGAACTTTTGTGCCTTTAGCAAACATTTCTGAAGGGTGATTAACACGCTTAGTCCAAGAAAAATCAGAAATATGAACTAGGCCGTCAATACCGTCTTCGATTCCGATGAAGACACCAAAATCAGTGACTGATTTAACTTCGCCCTCAATGATTGTTCCTGGCGGATAAGTATCTTTCATCTCAAGCCAAGGGTTTGTTTGTAACTGTTTCATTCCTAAGCTTATCTTGCGATTTTCTGAATCGATAGATAAAACTTGAACTTCAACTTTTTGGTCAACTTGCACCATTTGATTTGCGTGCTTTACACGTTTAGTCCAAGACATTTCAGAAACATGGATAAGGCCTTCAACGCCATCACCTAGCTCAACAAATGCGCCATATTCTGCAACAGAGACAATTTTTCCTGTTACTTTTTGGCCTACTGGGAACTGAGAGATCACAGTCAACCAAGGGTCTTCTGTTAATTGTTTCATACCTAATGAAACGCGCTCTTTTTCAGTATCATATTTTAAGATTTTAACTTTGATTTCATCGCCAACGCTAATAACCTCTGATGGATGTTTGATACGTCCCCAGCTCATGTCAGTAATGTGTAACAATCCGTCTAAACCACCCAAATCAATGAATGCGCCGTAATCAGTAATGTTTTTAACAAGACCAAGAACTGTTGCACCCTCTTTCATTGTATCTGCCGCTTGAGCTTTTAAGCTGTCGCGCTCAGTTTCAAGAATTGCACGACGTGAAAGAACAATGTTTCCACGTTTTTTGTTAAACTTAATAACTTTAAATTTATATTTTTTACCTAAGTAAATATCCATGTTGCGCACTGGACGCAAATCGATTTGCGAACCTGGTAAAAACGCCTTAACGCCAATATCAACAGACAGACCGCCTTTGACTTTCGCCACAACAGTTCCTTCGATGATTTCTTCGTTTTCAGCGGCTTTAGAAATATCATTCCATGCACGAGCCATGTCTGCTTTATCTTTTGATAATGCAATCATGCCATTGTCATTTTCAATACGATCAATAAGCACTTCGACAACTTCGCCCACTTTAACTTGGCGAACTCCGTCAACCATTCTGAATTCGTTGATTGGGATTAGGCCTTCTGATTTATAATTAATGTCGACAAGGACATAATCAGATTGAACTTCGACAACAGTACCATTGACGACATCGCCAACTCTGAAATCTTGATCTTTGCTTGCGGCTTGAAACATTGTTTCAAATTCGCCAGTCTTAACAGTTGTTTTCGCATTTAAACCTGGGTTTGATGCAATTTTTGAATCTTCAGCATCTAGCATAGCTAAAACTGATAGCTTTTCCTTTTGGGACTTACTTATTGTTTTGTTCATGTGTGTTTTTTTTCTTTCTCTACGCAAAGGCGCCTCTTGGACCCCTAAGGTGAAGCATTGTTCTACGGGTTTTTCGAAATTGGGTCAACGATAGATTTTAGGGCCAAAACGTTCTATTTCATATTGAGACGCCTAATAGATAAGCTAGACAAGAGTCGTAACCTAAATGCCCCTCCATAACTGAGAATCAAGACTCGGGCCTTGAATCTGAAAGCCGATAAAGAAAATAACCGGGGATTCCTATGCTTCAAACCACTTCGAAGACCAAAAAATTACTATTGTATTCAACGATCTCTCTTGCAACTGCCATTGTTTTATTCAGTTTTACTATCGCCGAAACCTGTTGTTTACGAGGCCCCACTTCCGAAGCTGAAATCCCATCCAACGAAAACTTCGTACACATCGAACATTTAAGACTTACTGATTTTAAGGACAAACACTTCTTTTTGATTTCAAATACAGAATCATACTCACAGTTGCTTATCACAAACGAAATGACCACAAGCCCCATAACTTTAAATTTAGAACTGACTTGTGATCAGAAATTTCAATTTGGCATACCACGACTATCGCCCGACATTTCAACCCGTAACCTTGAACACCTTGAACAACAAAATTCAATTCAAAACTATCGATTTCAATTAGAAAGCACCAAGGGTGCAATTTTCTTACTTGGAAATAAAATCAAAAATTGCGAATTAAAATACTACAATGTCACCGAAGTAAATCAGTCCGCACAGTATAAAATTTTATCCGAAGACACCGCTTTTCCACTGATGAAAAATTTAGTTACATTTCAAGATAACTGCGTAAAACAATCTGCCAATTTAGTTCAGAATGTTGATTCATTTTTTACAAATCAATCCTTTAACCAATTGACATGTCTGCATCCGGCCGATCAATTTGAAACTTTAGAAACACCTGAGTCTGGCTTCATAGCAAAAACTGAAATGCTTTTAGGTTACAAATTAGACTCGACTTTTATTTCGAATCAAAATCCTTATGCTGATATTGATTTTTCAAAGGCGCCAAAATTAAAAGCCATTTTTTTAGCAACACTTGTTTATCGTTCTGATTTTTATGGCAACGTGATGGCCAGACTTTTAAAATTTCATGCTGAACGAGGTACTATCATTCATCTGATAACAACAGGCTATATGATGCTTGAAAAAGATAAAAAATTACTTCGAAACCTGGCGGCAAACAACGGGAATTTTAGGTTGCAAGAGTTTAAATATATTGAGCCCAAGTTTTTCTTGACCAAACCCTTGCGCTATATCGATAGCAAATATCGCGACATGCATATCAAATTGCTTATTACACTTTCTGATGAGGAACACCGAAATGCAGTCGTTTTAGGTGGTCGCAATATTCATGATGGTTTTTTATTTAAAACAAAACCCGACTACTCTCGTTATCCAGAACTTGTTCAATACGGTATCGATGAAGATTTTGTGCACTGGAATGATTTTGAAATGAAAATTACATCGAAAGAAATCGCCCAAATTACAGCAGCACACTTATTAAAGTTTTGGAACCGCGATACAACAACACAAACGCTGACGCCTGTCTCAGCCTCTGAAAAAATCGGTGACATGGCCAATAACGAACAGCTTAGACATTTTATTTCTTTACCGTACAACGACGATATGGCACTTGAAAAAATGTATGTGTCCTTGATTGATAGCGCACAGTCATCGATTCAAATGTCAAGTCCGTATCTGCGCCCAACAGAAAAAATACTATCTGCACTGCAAAACGCGGCGGCAAGGCACGTGGATATTACTATTCAAACACGCGTTAGCCTTCAGGGCGACACCCAAGCTTGGCTGTACGAAGAGGTCAACAAAGAAAGCATCAATAAATTATTTCAAGCTGTCAAAATTTACGAATGGCAAGAAAATTCAATTTTACATTCGAAATTTATCTTAGTTGATGGCAAAGTTGCTTTTGTCGGATCAGTGAATTTAAGTCGTCGAAGCTTCGTGCAAGACGTTGAAAACGGGTTTTTAATTCAAAACCCCGTATTTATTGAAAAAATGAATGTGATATTTAAATCTTATATATCAAAATCGAAACAAATTACTCAAGCCGAAGATAGAAAATTTTTGCCCAGTATTTTGATTCGGCTTTTCAAAAACCAGTTCTAAAATAGATTTAAATTTTTCCACGTGTATATTCTAAAACTTTTTCAACAACGTCCTCAAGAGATAGCTCTGTGGTGTCGATCACTAAGGCGTCTTGTGGAATACTCAGCGGAGCCGCCTTGCGCGTAGAATCTTGCTCATCACGTTTTTGCTGCAGTTCGGCCGTCATTTTTTCGTCAATTCCCAATTCTTGGGCGCGACGATGCGCTCTGCTGTCAGATCTTGCTGTGAGGTAAATTTTAACCTCTGCATGCGGGAAAACCACAGTGCCGCAATCACGGCCTTCGGCAATCAGACCCCTGTTTTCAAGCGCACAATTTCTTTGATGATCTAAAAGAGATCTGCGGACTTCAGGGTAATGGCTAATTTGACTTGCAACTGAACCCACATGCTCTTGTGCAATCAAATCAGTTACATTTTTATTGTTAAACCAAACTAATGTTCTTTCAGTTGTCATTTCGATTTTCCAAGATTTAGAATGACAAAGTTCTGACAAGGCTATGGGGTCTTTAAGATCAACTTTTGATTCGATGGCCGCATAACCCAAACCTCGGTAAAAAGAACCCGTCGATACCCACGGAATATTTAATTTTTTAGAAAGCTCGCGACTGACTGATGATTTACCTGAAGCCGCTGGCCCATCAATTGTGATTACAAAACCCATGGAAGCAGACGCTACACGAGCTCGGGAACTTCGGTCAGCATTTTTTCGATGGCATCGATCGCTTTTTTATTTTCAAATGCTTGTCCTATAGTCATTCGCAGGTATTTGTTGAATCCATAGTTACCCACAGGCCTTAAAATAATACCTTTTTTAAGCAAATTCTCGAAACAGACATTTGCATTTCGTTTGGTATCGAATAAAACGAAATTTGCCTCAGATTTGAAAAATGGTAAATTCAGTCGCGTCAGCTCTGTATAAAAATAATCCAGGCCTTCCCAAACAATTTTTTGTG
>JAYVKY010000049.1:0-3265 GCA_043767965.1 Pseudobdellovibrionaceae bacterium | reverse complement strand
ATCAAAAATATCTGTCGCAAAAATGGCGACCATGAAAACAACTACGGGTGGCGGGAAAGCCGTCGTCGCAAAATCAGCACCCGCGCGCGCTGGAATTCCCGAAACAATCGAAGATATTGCTGCCCCACAATTAGATACTGATACTGTTTCCGTGGCACAGGTGGGCGCAATGGGTGAAGATGAACTTGAATCTGAATTTCAAAATGTTGATCAAAAATCTGATGCGGCCCTTCGTGCTGAAAAATCAGCAATGGATGCCGAGGCAAAAATGATTTCTGATGAACAAGATCAAGCACTTGCAGCAATAGAAACTAATAATAAAGCACAAGCGCGTGCTATGACGGATGCAATAAATGCAACACGAACAAAAAATGCAGCTGCATTGGCACAGGTGACAGCCAGTGAACGAATTGCAGCTGATGAACGTGCAGCACGTGAAGAGTCAGACAGACAAAAAGCCTTAGCGCTTGCCAATGCTCATCAACTTGGTCAACAAGGCCGCGGGCGCGGTGAATCTGGCGCTGATGAAACTGCGAACTCTGCAGCTGGCGAGCCTACGGCCGTCCGTTCGGTTGAAAGTCTTCGTCAAATCCCCGGAAACCCAAAACCACAGTATGCAACAGAAGAGCGTATTCGTCGCGAACAGGGTCGCGTAATTTTTCATGCATTTGTAACAGCGCAAGGAACATTAGAAAATTTTAAATTAATTCAATCCACCGGATATAGAAATCTAGATGGCAAGTCGTTGGCAGCACTGAAAAAATGGAAGTTTTATCCGGGGCAACAGGGCTGGGTTGAAATCCCACAGATCTGGAATCTTAAAGGTGATATCGAAAAAATGCCGACGCTTTTACGTCGGCAGGTCAGTCAAAGATAATTTTAGAAAATTAATCGCCGAACAATGTCTTCGCAGATTTTGTTGAACCTTTAGTTCTTAAAGCGGCTTTTCTTTTTGTGCCCTGAGCCGCTTTTTTATGTTTACGGCGCATTTCTGTTTTTTTTGTTTTTGATGCCATGGTATCCTCGCTTTTAAAATTCTAAGTTAAAAATTGAGCAAATTAATTAAAATGAAGATCTGTGATATCAAAATGGAATATTTAAGTCAATCGTATGAAGTGGGTCCCGGTTGTTTCTAGCCTCAGACTGGTAAGCATAGTGTAAACCAAACTGTGGTCCCGCAAAACCTAGGCCCGCTGTAAAATAGTTCATGGAATAAGCATTATCGTTCTGATAGCCAATTCTTGTGATAATCCAATCATTTATGAAGGTTTCAAGGCCAATTTTATAGATCATTTTATCTGTTTTTTCGTTTTGTGGTGCTTCAAAATCGAATCTGAATTTAGCAAACTTTTCGTACACATAGCTAAATCCCATGGCCAAAGATGAATTTTGATCTAAACTATCTGCTAAAATCGTATTCGATAGCGCTTTATTTTTAAGTACAAAGCCGGCCGAAATAGACTGCGTTATTTGATAAAAAATCGCAGGCGACACAATCGTTTGACTGAATTTTTCTTCAATACCTATCATTTTAATTTCTCGAAGGGCCATGTCTAAGCCTAAAGATATTTTTGAAACAACTTCATATGCAACTAATAAATGATAAGCCTGTGTTTGAATATTATTTTCATCAGTTTTTGTATACGCAATGCCCGCCGGGAAAAGTGCATCGCGGCCATTATCAGTTAGATGTACATTTGAGTGATATTTTGAAAATGAAGCAGCGAAACTTTTTTTTGAAAACAACGCGATAGAGGCCGAATTTAAATATCCACCATCGACTTCCTCGAGTGCGCCAACGCCGGCCCCACCCGTCGCTGCCGAAACAGCACCTGTATTTTCAATGGCTGACAAATTTAAAATAAAAAAAGATACACTTAAAAAAAGAATTTTATTCATAGGTGAAATCGTATCAATGGATTTGTTAAAAAACTAGTAACTACCGGCTCTAACGCAGATACTTGCAAACTGTGCGCAGCGGCCCAAATCGCGCCTTGTATCACCACCGCCATCTTTTGTCAGATAACATTCTTGTGACGTATCGTACTGAATACCAATATCTAAAGGTCTCCGAGCAGGATCATCCAAAATATTTATTGTCGGCAGATAACAGCCTTCTGATTTTGGAACCAGACAAATCGGCATAATAGATCTTGCTGGCAAAGTGTAACCCGATCTGTTTGCTTGCGGAAGATACAAGCCAATATTCCACGAGCTCGCAGCATAATGTCTGCGAATTCTTTTGATTTGATTTTGTCGTTCTAATCCATTTGTACCCGTCAAATCAGGCCCCAGTATCGGCACACATGCGGGCTCAACCATAGTATCTTTTTTTGTCCATGTTGTACTGAACATACGATTGTTGTCCCAATGTTCAGATTTCATGATTAAAAAATTTTCACAGGTCCAACTTGCACCGCTAAACTCTCTGCCATCATCTAAACTAATTTCTGCAACTTTTGTTAACCTATTTTTCATCCACGTCGCCAAGCTTGAATTTGTAGATTCAAAAGTCAGCTGAAAGCCACGGCCAAAGGCTTTTGAATTATCGAAAGACTGGCTATTTGCAAGCCGTGGTCTTTTGATGAGATTGATGTGATTTGTTGTGTCACCAAAAACAAGGCCGCCATCCGGAATATTTTGATCACCACCAAAAGTGACTGTCAGCAGATTTTTCTTGGAATTAAAATCATCACGTACCTCTTGGGGGTGCGTCTCTGCACGACCAAAGTTTTCTGTCGAACCCGAAACGGGCGATGGCTTTAAATAAGATTCATCGTCGGTGGCATTTAATTTAAAAGTGGCCTCTAAGTTTACGGGGACTATTGAATCTGATAAATTATAAACACGTGCACCTTCATTTAAAACTAATCCAGCAGAGGTAAACTGAATGCTTTTGGTTAAACTGTACCCCAGCAGGCCACTGTATAAAGCGTTTGAAAAAACTGTTAAGTCTCGTGGTGTCTGGGCGTATGGTTTTGTATTATTACCACCCACTAAAATTAAATCTGGCACGGCCAGATAATCTGACTGCTGGCGAATTGCAAATTGAATAAAGGCATCTTTATTGTAATCGGAATTGGCAATTATTTTTTGAATCTGAGATGGCTGAATTGTCTTATTCGGGTATTCAGGTTTAAAAGTTTTGCCAACGTATTGTAAAAAATCTGTACGCAATTTTAGACCAGACTTAACCGCTCCTGTCAGTGGTTCGGTAAAGCCTTCAGAAACACCAATTTTCAGGCCATGGAGGTCTGCTGATGAT
>JAYVKY010000048.1:0-2113 GCA_043767965.1 Pseudobdellovibrionaceae bacterium | reverse complement strand
TGAGGTTCGAAAACTCAAGTTCAATCAACGCCTTATTCTTTATTTTAGCTTGGTTAAATTCTTCAGTTAAAGAGACAAGGGCGGCCTCGATATTATTTTTTTTCTCGAATGCGAGCGCTCTGTTTTTTATTAAATTTTCTATCTCAGTTTCTAAGTTCTGTTTTTCAAGCGTAAATGCATTTTTGTCATTTCTGAAGGATTCAATCAGAACTGACTTCTGCAGATATTCTGTGCTTAAGCCATCAAATTTTTTCTGCGTATCTTGGTGCTGTTCTGTCAGGATCCTTATCTGACTAGACAATTGATCGATTTGATTTTCGCTTTCGCTTTTTAAAATGATCAGTTCGGCATTGGCGTCTTCCAGTTTATGGTTTGCTTTTTCCAAACCTTCAATTTTTAAATTCACAAGATTTAATTTTTCATCATGTTCATTTTTTTCAAGCTCGAGCTGTGCTTTTTGTTTTTTACTTTTAATTTCTAATTCAAGCTCTGTATTTCGCAATATTTTGTCTTTTTCAATAAAAAGAACATTTTTTTGCTGCTCAAATTCAATGGTTAATTTAAGTTGATTTTCTTGTTTTAATTTTTCCAGTACGGATTTTTTTTCAACTTCCAGTTCGGCTTCGTGCTGTCCCCATTGAATTTTAATTTCATTAAGTGCATCAATTCGCTTTTGATCCAATTCTGTTTTAGTTTCTATTTGCAGGTGCTGCATTCGTTTTTTTGCTTCATCCAAAAGTATTTGAGCATTTTTTAAATACGCGGCGTATGTTTCATCGGCTATTTTTTTTGATTCAATACGCGTTTCATTTAAGATTTTTTCTTTTTGAGCCTCAGCATAAGTTAAAATACTTTGTCGTACAAATTCAGCCTCGCGGATGATTTCAACAGCATGTTCATTCGCATCTTTATATTTTGGCAGATCAAATCCGACATTTTTAAAATCCAGTGCTCCGACAACATCGGCGGGGGGGTATCCTGATACTTCGACTGTAATTTTATTTATATTCTGTTTGTCTTGTAATTGATTTGAAAAATCTTGAACTTTTTCATCAATTGAAAATAAACAGATTCTAAATGATATCTGTGATTTACCTAATGCAATATGATCATTATCTTTAATCTGAATAACAGTTTTAGTCGTAATTAATTTTTGTCCCAGATAGGTACCGTTGCCGGATCCCAAATCTTGAATACACATGCCCCGTTCTTCATCTAAAAAAATTTTAAGATGTTCGCGTGAAACATTGTTGTCATCAATTTTAATTTCTGAATTATCACCACGCCCCAATACAAATGAAGACTTATCGACAAAATAAGTCTTCGAAATAGGTCCGTTCTTAAATTCAATTTTAAAAACTTGAGGCTTCTTTTTCATTTTTAGGCGGCTTTAGGACCTTTCACAATTTCAAGACTGAGGGCTTCTTCAGCTAAAGCTTCGGATGGGTCACGGTTTTCATTAAAACCAACAACATCCGCTGGCAAGAAATTATTATCTGATCTGTACCAAATAAGATCCATTGAATTTTCAAAGCGATCAACAAGGGCTGTATAAACTCGCTCTGGTGAAAATGTCGTATTAAAAACATGAAGTGCTAATGAAAAAGTAATTCCAACAATTGATGAGGCCATCGCAAAACCAATTTCATGAAGAAAACTATCCATAATTGTTTTTGTACCTTCGACATCAGTGATATCCATACCGCCCAATTGAACCAGGCCACCTTTGATACCTAAAAATGTACCCAAAATTCCGGCAACGACAAATAAACCCGGCAGCATTGAAATCAAATCATTTAAACCTTGAATCGGAAATATGCCAAATAACTTATTAAAACACGGATTGTGATTTAAAGTCGCTCGCGTAATATGTTGTAACTTAGGTGTTTCTTTAGACCATTTTAAATATTTAAGTTGTTTGAGCAAATCTTTAGACAACCAAGCACAACCTTGTTTAACTAAAAAAATGCGATCATTGACGGACATGATATGATCAACGCTTTCGCTTGATTTCCGATCACGCACAGCAAATGTTTCATAAAATGTTTTTTCGAGTAGCTTTTTAGTCATTAAATAAAATGAAACGCCAGTGCTTTTTTGTACGGCTTCCGTT
>JAYVKY010000047.1:0-6089 GCA_043767965.1 Pseudobdellovibrionaceae bacterium | reverse complement strand
ACTGCCATTTCTTACAAATTGCAGCTAAACTGAGCCGCTGAGCTTAATACCGAACTGCCCACCAAGGAGAATGCCATGAAAAATGAGGACGCTTACCGAAAACAGGTTCTTAAAACTTTCTTCAAAAATGGCATGCTTCTAAAAATACCAGAACAAAATAGAAAAAAAGATGTGGTTTTACAGAAAGTTTCTTCGAAACTTTTGGCCGGACAAATGTATTCTGACCCCGATCTCGATGAAATTCTGAAAAAAATTTACCCCGATTTCAACAAACTTAAAGTGGAACTACTGGCCTCTCGTTTTGTTAAATCTACCAAAGGGCAGTATCATTTGGCCTAGTATCGCCCGGGCTCTTTAAGTGGCGTGAAAAGGTGCTCTAGGCCATTCAATTTAATTTCATAAAGCTGCTGTAAAAGTTTTCCTAGTTCACCTTCTGGAAAACCCTGCGAATGAAACCACACAACATAGGGTTCAGGCAAATCAATGAGCGTTACGCCCTTAAATTTTCCGAAGGGCATTTTCATGTTTGCAATTTTGATCAGATCTTCAAATTTTGGCGTCATTTTTTTTCTTCATCTAGATAAGTTAAATACAGATTTTCTACTTTTTTACGAGCCCAGGCCGTTCTTCGCAAAAATTTCAGACTGGATACAATACTGGGATCTACATTAAAACATCTGATATCAATTTGAATACCCAATTCTGCCCAGCCATAACAATTAACCAGTTCAGTCAGAATTTGCTCCAAAGTTTTCCCATGAAGTGGATCTTTAGGTTTTTTCTTATCCACTTTACTACTTCTTGTAAGGCATTTCGCCCAGAAAATCTTTTTTTCCGATATCTACGCCATTGTGACGTAAAATTGAATAAGCCGTTGTTATATGAAAATATATATTCGGAATTGCATGCTGCAAAACAAACTCAGTTCCGGTTAAATATTTGCCTTCCCAGCGCGGCTGAGAAATTTTCTTCTCATCTGAGCCAGCAAAATCTTTTGCTGAAAATTTGCCAAGGTAATTAATTACGCTGTCAATTCTCGAAGTTAATTCGGACAGCGTAGTTTCTTTATCATCATGAACAGGGGCGTCCATTCCGGTTAGGCGTGAGGCACACAACTTGACAGTATCTGTTACAATCTGAACTTGCTTTATAAGTGAAAACTGATCCGGCGCCAGGCGGGCGTTAAGCAAAACCTGAATATCAAATTTCTTCGTTTCAGCATGTATTGCCGCTTTGCCTAATATAGCATTTAAATTTTTCAACATTTTTATAGCTTGTGGAATGGCAATTTCATATAACATAAAAACTCCTTAGTTTGCGTGGATCGATTAAAGCCCAAACTGGGATCACAGGCAACCGCTAAAACGTGAGCCTTTGAGTGGCTTGGTGTTACAGTTATAGGACTTTAGAAAGTAAAGATGAAAAAAATTGTGCTGGGAAACTTCGAATTAATTATAAACTTTCGCCCTCTCCATTGCGCAATGGATGAATCTCTCTGGAATCGCCTCTTGGGTGATGAAAAATTATCCTACGAAAATCTTCAAAACAGAGAGAGACAAATTGAATGGTGCGAAGCGCGTCGTTGTCTCTATGAGATTTTTGACGTTTATGGCTTGTCTGATGATAAAATATATAATCTGTCGCACTCGTGGTGGAATAATTCAGGCATGGCCGCGGCGGTCGTCGTTAACAAATCACTGGCTTCAAAAACAGAACAGCCTATTAGTTTGGGTATAGGCATTGATACCGAAAATAAAGAGCGAAAAATTTCAAACACACTCGTTCAAGCCATGTCCTCTGGGTTTGAATCACTCATGCCGATTGATTCTATTTCAATCTGGAGTATCAAAGAGGCTTGTTTTAAGGCCAATCCTTATAAAAATAAGTCGGAAGATTTTAAGTGTTATCAAATAAAAATTTTTGATCCCGAAATACAAACAGGAATAGTTCAAGAAGTTGCCTCCTGTTTGCAGTATACATTTATACTTTTTGGCTACATGGATTGGCAAATCGCTGTTGCCACAACTTGTGGCAAACCCACCACAAACGCATGAGCTTGATTTTAACTAAAAAGTTGTTTTGTTTTGATTTTTTAACTAGTGTTATAATATGAATCTTAAAAAGATATTAACCACCCTTTTTTATTTATCAATTTTGGTCATTTTATTTATCGGCATAGGTCGTCAAATGATGCCGCAAGCTCAAGACACTCATCCTGATCTGGTTAAAAATATCGTCCTGAGAGAGGCCTCAGCCGAGGCTCACATAAATTTTAAACATCATACCAAGCCGCTGTTTAATGAAAATGTTACGAAAACACTTGAAGGTTTGACTTCTTTTTATGAGGCCATGTCTTCATCGGTTTCTGTGGTGGATATAAACAATGATGGCTGGGCCGATTTTTTTGCCCCATCTACTGAACTGGGAACCAAGTCTCATCTGTATATTAATAATAAAAACGGTGGTTTTACTGAAAGCGCCGAAAGCTATGGCTTATCAGATCTACCAAACCCAGTAAGGGCTGGTTTTTTTGATTGTGATAACGACGGCATTAAAGAAATGTTATTAACAACTGTTTCTTGTCCAATTTTATATAAAAAAAATAGCGACGGAATATATAAACGATTTTTTAACTTTTCTGACTCTTGCACGTTAACAACTGCGTTTAATATTTTTGATTTTAACCGAGACGGATTGCTAGATATTATAATTGCCCCGTTCTCAAGAACAGTTCCTAACAATTGGCACGGTTCTGACAATGGCCCAGGCAGCGCAATGTTATTTAAAAATATTGGCGCATGTCGCTTTGAAAAAAATATCGACACTCTATACGAGTCAGAAAAGAAATTTACTCACGCCATCGGTGTTGGTGATTTTAGGGGAAACAATACTCAAGATATCTGGGCTGCAACTGATTTTAATTTAGACAGAGTTTTTTTTGAAGAATCCACTAATAATAATCACGGAGAGAACAAAAAATATACAAAACAACAAAGTGCGGAGATTCTTTCTGTTACAAAAGCTCACAATGGAATGTCCGTTCAATCAGCATATCTTTTTGATAACAACACGCCTTCGGTTTATATTTCCCAAGTATATGAACCGGGTTTTGCAATAGATGGTAATCAGCTTTGGACCTACAACAACAATGATAAACAGTTTAACGATTCCGCTAAAGAATTAGGCGTGCATAATTGCCAATGGTCGTGGGGTTCAAATTTTAGTGATATTAATAATGATGGAAAACTTGATTTGCTAGTTGCTAATGGGTTTATCAGTGGCGATCCTGAAAAAAACTATTGGAAAAAAATCTCTCGTTTTGCACTTGGTAGTAAAAAACAACTCGGCCTTCCGTGGAACTGGAGTTCGTTTAAAGAGACCTCTTGGTCAGGCCATCAGCAAGATTGCGTTTTTATTGGAACGGACAAAGGCTTCGTAAATATTGCCAAAGATCTAAATTTTGACCACGACCATCTTGATGGTAGAGGAATTGCAAATATCGATACCTTAAACGATGGAAGAATCAGTTTTTTGGTAGCCAATCAAAAACAAGATTTACGATACTATAAAAACGAAAGTACAACTGGGAATAATTGGATTGGTTTTGTACTAACTGGAACCAAAAGTAATCGCGATGCCATCGGGGCTAATATTTGGGTAGAACTATCTGATGGAAGCATACAGAGGCGCGCGTATTATCCTTTCAATGGTTATTCTGCTCAAAGTGATTCAAAGATAAGTTTTGGCGTTGCACAAAATAGCGTTAAATCAGTAAAAATCAAATGGCCAAATGGCCAAGAAGAATCTTATGATTTTTTGAAACTCAATACGTATAATACCCTGATTGAAGCAAATACAAATTAATAACATAACAACGAGCGAGGCTGCATTGTTTAATAAACAAATTAAAGTGCTTATTCCAAAATTAAGCGATCCAAGATTTTTATTTTTACTTTTTACATATACTTTTCTGGCTTATGTATTGATGCTTCCCGGCTACGGACGTGTTTTCACGGAGTATTTATATTTAGCAACATTTTGTGTTGTTTTCGATTTGCTTTTAAGAAAGCTTATGACGGGAACCTGGGCCGTGCCGATAAGCGGGCTCATTGCGGCCTTTGGTACATTTATTGTTACCGATGTTGCTGACAAAAAATATTATATTCTGCTGGCTTTTTTAGCGATTGGCTCGAAGGCTTTTTTAAAAATTAACAATCGTCATATTTTTAATCCGGGAAATTTTGCAATAACACTGGGAACTTTCTGTTTTCCTACTGTTATATGCCCTGGTGGCCTCCTGCGATGGGATGGCAATTTGTCGCACAGTCTTTTAATTTTTATTTTAGGAACAATTCTCGCTATACGTGCTAGCAGATGGGCAGTAGCGTTTTCTTTTATATTAACCTCCTTGATTGTTTCACCTTTACAAAATTATTTTGCGCATGAAAATTACAGCGCCTACATTCATACACTTATGTGGCAGGGCTCTATAATTTTTATTTTCTTTATGATCACAGACCCAATAACCTCGCCAAATCGTTTGAAATACCAGTTTATTTTTGGCACCTCAGTGGCATTATTTGCACAAACATTTCGATATCTAGACATAAGAACACCTGAACACATAGCTCTAATAACTGTTTGTTTGTTTTATGCTTTAATCGATAAAAAATTAAATGATAAAAAAAACAATACGGTATGGAAAACCAAAGAAGTTCTTATTGGACCTGCCTAAATGGCAAGAGAGCTATATAGCTCATTCGAGACGCATTAACAATGCTTGAATTATCAGCACGCCCTAGACAATTGGGTTTAGAGATTAATTTTAATTCCTTCATTTTTAAAAATACAGCACGCCGCCTGATAGCCGGCTGTTGTTACACCAGATATACTCTGACAAGAAGACCACGCTGAAGCAAAAAATAAATTTTTTATGTTTTTGTCTTTTGGTTCAAAACCCAGCCGAAGCCTTTCACAATAAGTGCCTAAATCCATTGTTGAAGCATTGAAACCATAAATGGCCCCCTTTGTGTTTCGTGTAAATTTTTCGACTGTTCGAGGAGTTCCAAGCTCTGTGACTTCTATATATTTGCAAAAATCAGGATTTAATTTTTGAAGCCAGGCTTTAACTTGGTTTATCATTTGTAGTTTGTGCTCTTCATACAAACTATTTTTAAAAGCATCGCTCCAATGATCTTCGCGATCTAAAAAAATAAGGTCTGAAGTAAACTTTTGAGTTTTAACAAAGGTGTCATCTACAACCGAATAATCAACTAAGGAAAAATCTCGTCCAATATTCTTTGTGCCAGCTAATGTAAATGGTACTTTTTCACGATAAAAATTAAAAAATGATGCATTCGTTAATTCATGAAATGGCTTACTCATGCCTAAGTAAAGAGTGGTGGCAGAAATACTGTGCTGTGAACCCGAAGGATAAATTAAAGAGTCCGCTGCAAATTTCCCTCTCAATAAATCTGTATATACATGGGGAACCGCCGCGTTCGCAATTACATATTTACTATCAATGATCTGTAAACTTTTGTCTTCTCCAATAGTTTTTCTAAATGCAACGCCTTTGGCTTCACCATTTTGAACTAATATTTCTTCGGCCGCAGATTTTAAAAACACAGCCCCACCGGCTTTTACAATTTGATCTGCCAATATGTTTGAAACACTTTGAACCCCGCCGCGAACATAGCGAACTCCTCCATTAAAATAATTGGCCTGATTAACTAAATAGGCCGAAGCCGGAAAGTTTAGATCATGATAATAAAAGCCAAGATTCGCCATTAGGATCCAACGTAAATCATTATTTTTGACTAACGAATAAACATATTCTGCAATTGTAATATGAGACAAATCCTGAAAATCGGGGTATAAAATTCCAAAAAAAGGATCTTTAAGTTGAATAGATGGCTCTCTTCGCAAAAAATCAGAAAACTGATCTGAAATTTTTTCCATAGAGTCAAAAAATGTTTTAATCCCTATGCTCTCGTTAGTAAATCTTTTGCTTAAAATTTCTCGTGCGGCTGGAATATTTGCAGGCACCTCAACCATTCCAGACTCAAGATGAACCCCAAAAAAATTAG
>JAYVKY010000046.1:0-4565 GCA_043767965.1 Pseudobdellovibrionaceae bacterium | reverse complement strand
TTCTTCATTAGCAAGTTCTCGAACATTTTTTTTAACATCAGATTTTCCAAATGCAAATCAGCTATCACAAGCTTTAGATCTTTAATGTGAGATTGATGGCGATAATCTTCGACTTCTTTTTTATACTTACTTTTTACTTCTTGGCGCTTGCTGTTAAATTTTTTATTTTGATACTTCTTAATAATGTTCGAGATTGAACCGTGCGATAACCCATAAAGTTTTCCAGCCTCACGATAGCTCATTCCATCTTCAAGAAGTTTTTTTGCAACCATCAACTGATAAGATTCCGAATGCTTCGGTCTTCGGCCAGGTGGGTGCTTTCTCGGGCATCGGGCGGTGTGTCTATTGCCATAGATCATCCTTATTCTTTAGCTTCGAGTCTTACCACGAAGTTTTGTTAAGGCCAATCGATCCGTTCAACAACTATTTAGAGCACTGTCTGACCGTAGGGGCGCAGTTTAAAACTCTTCATTTTAGAAAATCAGAGTTACAAAAATCTACGGCACAAAAACCGTAGATTTTTCTTTATTCCCACCATTGATTTGAAAAATATTTGATTTTTTTAAAATTAAATTGTTTTTAAAATGGGAACCAAAATAAAATTTTACTAAACGGCGAACCTTTTGTGCACTTTAAATAAAAAATGGAGACTAATTTCTAGTCTCCATTTTTTATCAGATAATATTAGTCATACGTCTTAGTTTTTTAAATTTAAGCAGCCGAAGAAATTTTAAGATTAACTGTATAATTTAAATTTTCTTTTCTGAGCATTTCTTCGATAACAACGGCAATCCAAGTTGGAGCGTGTTCGCCCATTGTATTTGCAATTTTTGAAACTAAATTAAGACTTGGCGATCTGCGGCCACTTTCGAAATCATTGAGTTTCTGCCGTGTCATTTTTAGTTTTTTTGCAAGTTCAGTCTGAGATATTTCTTCAGCTAACCGATGGGAAGCTAATAATTTTCCGAACGTCAACGGGCCGAATTCAGAATCAAGTGCTTTTGAACCATATTTAATTTTTTTATTTTTTACGATAATCATGGGGCGTTATCTCCTGTATAAAAATAATATTAATTTCGCCATTTTTACTTTGTGTATAAATGGCGCGCCATTTTAGCCCAAGCCGAATTGATCTTTCGCCAGCACGTTGACCTTTTAAGGACTCGTCATGATAGCCCTTAACTTTGCGGGCTGCTATAAGCCCAAATTCTTCAACGGTTTTGATCCAGCGCTGTAGTCGAACCCGAATTTCTTCGGGTAGTTTTTTAAGCTGCTTTTGCACATTGAACAGGTCCACCTTGTCTATAGCGACATTGTACCCATAAACTGGGTACAATGTCAATTTTTTTATATTCATTGGCTAATGTCCTTTGTTTGTAAGCGGATGCAGATTCATTTCTAACTTTAGCTCTGTAACTGATGGGTTCGACTTGAGATTTTTTGTGAAACTGTTTTTGTTATCTGGAATTTGGAGGTGACGGAGGGACTTGAACCCCCGTGGAAGCTTTTGCAGAGCCTTACCTAACCCCTCGGTCACGTCACCCAACTTGAAATGGCGTTTAGATTATCAAAGCCAAAAAAAATGTCAACCCATGCCACGTTCAAGCTGCAAGAATCCCGTTAAAGTCCATTTTTCTGCTCGATTAAGGTCTGAAATTTCGATTTTGCTGCTTTGCCTCTCTAGGGCATAAATTTCAGCAACCCTTAAAGTCGCATGAATTCTTCGCAAAGTCACATCTGGATAAAGCCGATCTAAAATACCCTGATTGATCGCAAGCTTTAGATCTAATTTATCGTTATTTTTTTTTGCTTCAATTTTTTGAAAATTTTCAATACGTGCTATGATTTTTTCAGCCAAAATTTCACGTTGTGGTTTTTGATTATTGTAAAACATCAGTAATCCAAAGCGATCCACAATAGGGCCTGATAATTTATCCAGATAGCCCTGACATTTTGCCTTTGAAAAACGACAGTTGGGATCTGTTTTTGGAATCCACTTGCCACAAGGGCACAAGTTTGTTGTGGCAACAACTTGAAATTGACAATCAAATTCACGGACAAGGCCCGCGCGCGATAGCCTAAGCTTTTCACCTGTCATTGGCCCCCGCAGAGTTTCAATAATTTGTGAATTAAATTCTAACAGCTCATCAAGAATTAAAACGCCACGATTTGCTTTTTCTATTTCGCCTTGATACAAACTGCTGCCGCCGCCTAAAAATGCTGCTGGCGTGACGCTGTGATGGGGGGAAATAACCGGCCGCCAGTCCGATTGCAAATAAATCATTTCTGAATTGTCAGGCTCGGTCGTAAAACATTCATAATACTTCGCCAATGTTGACTTACCAAACCCTGAACTGCCCGCCAGTAGCGTATGAAATTTGGTGATGGCCATTAAAAAAAGTAATTCAGCCTCTGCTTGTGAAAATTTTTTATCGAAGGCATGCGTTGGTCTGATCATTTTTTTTAGGGGACTTAAATCTTTGGTATAATCAATTTCAAAATTCATTTTTTCAAGGCGGTATTGAACGTTTGAATTTTTATTTTTAGAGCCCGTCAGAATTTTTTCATGAGGAAACATTTTTGAAAACTGTGCAAGATCTTTCGGCTCGTTAATGCCCCCGTCCAGATCAAGTTCACCGTAAATAATCGCATTTTGCACATCGCCTGAAATTTCTTTTTGACCCGTTCGAATCAAGATACCTAAGGCCACCGCCAGTTCAAGCCCCTTTGAGGATTTTTTTAAGTGACTGGGCTTAATATTAACAATCACTTGCTGGGAAATCGGAAATTTATATCCGCAATGTTTCAGCGCAGATTTAATTCTGAAAAAGCTTTCACGAATAGCTTTATCAGGCAGGCCTAAAAAATGAATTTGTGGAATTCCAGGGATCAGTTCGATTTCGACTTCGGCTTTTTCAAGTTTGAATTGATTTTCAATCAGTGTGTATAGTTTCATATCAAATAGCGATACAAAACCTAAACCAATATTGTAGCGGCCTTAGTTCATTTTAAAGAATTTGAAATTCGGATCTCGGAATCCGTTGATTTATACATCCGTTGGACTAGATATTTATATCTTTCATTTTTGATAGCGGATGATGTTCATCAATGGCTTTGGCGGCTGTCGTTGTGCTGACTGAGGTATAAATCTGCGTCGTTTGAATACTTGAATGCCCAAGCAGCATTTGAATTGAACGTAAATCTGCTCCACCCTCAAGCAAAGCCGTTGCACAACCGTGACGAAATCGATGTGGGTGAACTGGTTGATCAAACCCTGCCTTCGTAGACCAACTGGCAAGCCATCGCCAAATATCAATGCGTGAAGGCCTGTGGCCACGATCATTTAATAATAATGAATTATCGGTATTATGATTTTGGGCCAACACCGGACGTGACTGGGTTAAATATTTTTCTAAAATTTCGTAAAGCGTTTCAGTTAATGGAATCAGACGTTCTTTACGGCCTTTACCTAGAACTTTTACCCAGCGTTCTGTGGCTGAGAAATCATTGATATTTAAACCTATTAATTCACTGACCCTGCAACCCAGGCCAAATAAAAATAACAGTGTGAGTTGATTTCTAGTATTTTTTGGTAAGTCCTGAACAACACTTGAAATAAATAATTTTTCAAATTCTTCGACAGTTAAAATTTTAGGTAATGTTGTTTTAACTTTAGGGGGGCGTAGCTCACGCAGTTCACCGCATTTCATACCGCGAGTTTCACAAAATTTAAAATAGGTCCTTAGGCTGCTGATGACTCGTGCCTGTGATCTGGCCGATAAACCTTCGGCTTTCATGTAATCATAAAATTCAGGAATTTTTTTATTGTCAGTGATGGCGGTGATTTTATATTTTTCTTTGAACTTGATAAACAGTTCAATATCACGACGGTACGCCATGATTGTATTTTGCGAGCGGCCACGGACATGTTGCAAATCATCGAAGAAGTCAATCCACAGAGGTAAATTCATATATCTCTATGGTTCATTGTATTTTAATTTTTAGCAACGATTTTTTTTATCTGATTGTTTACCTAATTGTTAGACCGACTTGCTGTTGGCAACCTTGACCGTTGACTGATTCAATCCATATGTTCGTACTGAAAAGCCTTTGGTTCAGCATAAGAATTCCATACTGATTACGATTTGTTGGCGAAGCAATTTGTGCAGAAGTCATATTCATAATCAAACTGGTTGGGCCGGTTGCTATTAATCTTAAGTTTTGAATAATACCTGAGCCATATTGACCAACAGTCTGTGTGCCGACCGAATAAGTACCCGCAGGAATTTGACAATATCCCTGATACACCCCTTGCTGAACTATCAAATTACCTCGATTGACGGCAATTGGACCTTGATATTGTGACGGGTTGTAAATATATCCACCCGTTGATTGTGATCCACTAAAACCTAACTGCAAAGAAAATGAATTGTTATATTCAACCGAATCCGTGACCAAGAATTCTTGCCCGTTCAAGATACCACCGCAGTTTGTGCAATTTGTATAACCATTCACCACGACTGGGTTCGCAACTGTGTTACCACTGTCATTTTGTTTGGGACAGG
>JAYVKY010000045.1:0-13053 GCA_043767965.1 Pseudobdellovibrionaceae bacterium | reverse complement strand
GCTTCCAATGCAGGAATAATCTGCCCACGACCTTCTAGAAATGGCATTGGCTGATTGGGTTCAGAAGCATCTAAAAGGTCTCCTTGGGAGTTTTTAAGGATATAACTAAATGCAATAACACGAGGGTGTGTTTTTTGTGTTTCCGGCATAACATTCCTTTATAAAAAGTTAATTTTGAGATTGAACCTAGACCACCTGAGCACTTATATCAACTATAAGTTTTTTTTCTTAGAGCTTAAGAGTGAATCAAAGTAAGATAAGAGTATGTTTGCAGCGAATGCCCTAGGGACTACGAGCAGATCAGAAAAGAATGCACAGACGATCAGCCTGAAGGCTTTAATTCTTAATGCCAGTTATGAACCGCTGCGTATCGTATCGTGGCAAAAAGCATTGATACTTTGGTTTCAAGACAAAGTTGAGATCTTAGAATATCATACCAAATACGTACGATCGGTTTCGGCCACTTTTGAATTGCCCAGCGTTTTAAGAATGAAAAAATACGTGCGCCCCAAGCGTATCGATGGCGTCAGATTTTGCCGAGAAAATGTGTACATTCGTGATCTATTTACCTGTCAGTATTGTTGTGTGAAATTTACACCAAAAGATTTAACCATTGATCATGTTTTACCGGCCTCTCAGGGTGGCCCAAAAAATTGGACTAATATGGTTACTGCTTGTAGAAAATGCAACCAAACAAAAGCCAATCGTACTCCGGAAAAAGCCAATATGCCGTTACTAAAGCCTGTGCGCGCACCAGCATGGCTTCCGGTATTAGAGCATGAGGTTCCCGCCGATAAACGCCCACCGACATGGATTGAATATTTGCGATTCGGTAAATAATCTGAGTAAATACACTTGTGAAAAACCTAGAAAAAAAAATTGAATTGATTTCATCCGAACAATGCATCGATTTACGTTTGCGTATTTTACGCCCCGGCCAACCAATCGAACTTTGTCATTACCCCGAGGATAATTTTAAATCAACATTTCACATTGGTGTTTTTGTTAATGATGTGATTATTTGCAATGGTACATTTATAAAAAATTCATGTCATTTATTTTCCGATTATCAAAATCAATATCGCCTACGTGGAATGGCCACAGAGAAGATGCACCAAGGCCAAGGAAACGGACAGCTTCTTTTGCAAAATGCAGAGCAAATTTTAAAATCCCAAAGCTGTGAATTGCTGTGGTGCAATGCTCGAGAGACAGCTTTCCAGTTTTACAAAAAATGTGGTTTTGAATTTTGCGGAGACCTCTTTAATATCCCCCTGATTGGTCCTCATCAAGTTATGTACAAAAAATTATAAATCCGAAGTTCGCCTGCGCCATTGCGCCAACCCTAACAAGTTTAACTTTAAAGCGCCCCAAAAATTGCACCCCCATTTATTATGGGTATCGGTCACGCTACAAATCACAATTTACTTCGCCGTCAACAATCTTTTTTCAAGGCTGACCGTCTAGCTCGATTTTCTTATGGTGGCACTCACCGAAATAAAAGATCTGGCAGAAAAAATAGGCCACTTTCACATAAAGATCCGATACATTTAGTTTTTAAAGTTGATCGATTCAGACTGCGCCATAAAACACTGCGTTTTCATCGAACATACCAAATCATACAAAAAGTAATTCGAAAATATTCAAAACATTTTGATGTTCGTATTGAGCAGGTTAGCATTCAGTATGATCATGTTCATATCTTAGCCAGATCAAATCAGAAAATAAAATTTTTGAATTTTTTTCGCGTACTATCTGGTCAGGTAGCTCAGATTCTTGAAAAAGAGGGTTTGCTTTGCCCTAAAATGGTGAAAAGCTTCGATTTTAGAACAGCCAAGAATGTTGTGACCGATACCCCCCAAATGGTAACAGTACGGGGGACTGGGCTTTGGAAACTGAGGCCGTTTTCTCGGATTGTGTTTGGCTGGAAAGCTTATGTTATTGTTAAAAACTATATTCAACTGAATGAAAAGGAAGCTTTAGGGCAAATCAAGTATTCAAAATACCGTTTGCGGGGACTATCAGCGAGCGACTGGAATATTTTATGGACGTAACTACAATTAGAAGTGTCTTTGCAAAAAATAAAAAGCGTGACCGATACCCCAAAGATGACACAAAATATGAGGATGATCTTATCACTGACACACAAAGTTTTAGTTAAAGAATTTACTGAAATTGTCTCTGAAACAAATGGCATAACCCTCATTGATACTGTCGATTTACTGTTGTCTTCGTCATTGAAAAATAAAAATCAAGATGCCTACAGCTGTGTTTTTGAATTCAAGGCTTTATTAAATGCCTTTGTCGCTAATGAAAAACCGATTCATGATTTGTTAAATCATCCGTTTGCCAAAGTTTTGGAAGAATTCTTTAAAAGATTTCCCCTCAAATATAAAGAAGAGCACATTCATTTAACAGGTTCGCTGACCTCAGAATTTATCTGGGAAAAGCTTAAACCTTTAGTCACGGGTGCTGATTCGGCCATTTATGAGCAAAAAATTAAACAAGCCTATGGCGACAAGGCCTGGCCCATTCAAAGCGCTGAAGATGTCGATCAACTTATTCGTTTAAAAGACACGGAAGGCTTTTCGACATATCTGAAAGTACTTTATTTAACAAAATTGCTTTTTACATCAAGGCAGGCGCATGCCGACGCCACTTATTCGATGGCGCATGAGCTGTATCACAAATACAATGTCGGCCAAGTGCGATTAAAATTCTCGTTAAGTCGCGTAACTGCTGATGCCTCTGAACAAATTCCGGGTATCGACAGCGTTACCTCTGAAGATGTTGTCTTGGGTCTGTATGAAGGCTTTGCACTTTTTCAAAATCAGTACCCCGATTTTAAATTTATTTTGTCACCTTCATTTCGCAAAGAATCGTCATTTTTTGATTCATCAAAATATAAAAATAGAAAAGACCACTTTGCGGCACAAGTCGATGAGATCATAGACCTTACCGAGCGTTATCCGGAACTTAAGTCGGTTTTAAATGAAGTCGACACGGTAGGCGATGAACGCGAAATGTACCGCAAAGAACATTTTTTTGAATTGCAGTCTGGTCTGCGAAAATTGCAATACAAAGGTTTTAAAATCAGATCGCACCATGGTGAAACGTGGCATACTCTTCGCCGTGGAATTCAAGCCGTCGACAATGCGATGAATATTTGGCATATCGACACCCTCGAACATGGCATCAGTTTGGGAATTAACCCCAATAGATATTTTCATGAACTTTATCAGCGCGTGATCAAACAAAACGTAGAAAACAAACCTGTTTTGCCAAACACGACTGATTACAAAGAACTTCACGAGCTGGATTGGGGACAGAATAAAATCGTTCTAGAGAAGCTATTTCGTGGCGATACTCTTTTAGAAAGTGAACGTACGCAATTTTTAAAAGCCAAGTTTCATACAGCCAGAGAAATTGAACAGTATCAGCACGATGTTTTAAACCGACTGATACAAAAGGGCGTCTCGTTAGTCACTCTGCCGTCATCAAATAATAAGCTCACTGGTAAATTTCAAGATTACAAAGACCACCCATTTTCATGGTGGGAGAAAAAGAATGTTCAACTTGGCGTAGGCACAGATAATTACATCACATTAAATACTAATTTTATTCAAGAGATGATGATTTTACTGCTGACAGATTCACACAATTTAAAAATCACAAAATTGCTCATGGTGACAACCGGCGAAACGCGCAGACCCTATTTAAGTCAATTATTATGGCGCATGCGAAAAGATATTAACAAGGGGTCAACTGCGGATGTTTTCTAAAGTTTTAAATTCAAAAGCCTGGAAATTATCGCTGATTTTGTTTTTAGGTTTTGCAAGTGGCCTGCCGTTGGCCCTAACGGGTCAAGCCATGCAAGCCTGGTTAACTTTAGAAAAAATCGACATAGCCACGATTGGTTTTTTCAGCCTTGTAGGCCTACCATACACATTTAAATTTTTATGGGCTCCGTTGATGGATCGATTCGAACCACCATTTTTGGGGCGCAGACGCGGCTGGCTTGTGATTTCACAATTATTGATAGCCGCCGTTTTAATTTTTTTATCGTCGACATCACCAAGCCAGAACACAGAAGCGTTTGCCCTGATTGCAGCTTTAGTTGCATTTTTATCGGCCTCGCAAGATATCGTGATTGATGCTTACCGTACAGATGTGTTGCTACCGTCAGAGCGTGGCCCCGGAGCTTCGCTGAATGTCTTGGGTTACCGCTTGGCCATGATTTTATCTGGGGGGATTAGCTTTGTCTGGGCGGATGCTAATGGCAATAATTGGTCATGGTCAAAAATTTATTTAATTATGGCTGGCGTGATGGGCGTAGCAGCGATCATTTCGCTTTTATTTTTACCTCCAGTTGCAAAAACGAATGTGGCCCCAACGACAAACGCTAAAAATGATATGATCGGGTTTCTAGCTTTACTGATGGCTGTTATCATTGGTTATCAATTAACAACAAAAATTGCATCACCACTGATTGATCATTTTTTTGATCTGACCATTGCCAATAATAAAAAATGGGCAGATATGATCTCGTTTTTTACGGGGCTTGCTATCACTGTGCCTTTGGCTTGGTTTGCTTCGCAGAAAGCACGATTTGAAACCTTAAATATCTCTTTAAAAAATTATTTTTCTGCTAAGGGTGCTGTTCAATTTTTAATTTTTATTATTTTATACAAAATTGGTGATTCATTCGCCGGCACTTTGTTAACCCCGTTTTTAATCAAAGGTGTTGGCTTTTCAACGGCTGAAATCGGCGTTATCAATAAAGTCATTGGAATGTGGTTTACGATTGGTGGCGCACTTTTGGGCGGCGCCATTATGGTTAAATGGGGATTGTTTCGGTCGCTTTTTATTTTTGGTGTACTGCAAATGTTTTCAAATCTTGGGTTTTGGTGGCTGGCTGTTTCTGGCAAAGGTGCTTGGGGTACTTTTTTATTGCCCCCTTTTGATTTTTTGATCGTGTATCTGAAAGAAGCTACACAAATTGATTGGCTTTTACTGTTTAGTATTGCCTCTGAAAATATCACAGGCGGCATGGGCACAGCGGCTTTTGTGGCGTTCTTGATGGCATTGTGCAACCAAAAATTTTCAGCAACACAGTATGCACTGCTCTCTTCGCTTTCGGCCGTCGGAAGAGTCTTTGTTGGCCCTGTCGCAGGGGTGTTAACAGAGGTTATCGGTTGGCCACAGTTTTTTATTTTCTCTACAGTGGCGGCCATTCCTGGCCTTGTAATGCTTTATAAAATGAAAGCTCAAATACAAAACCTTGAAACACCAGACCTAAAAATACTTACCGAAGATTAATCCCAAAAAATCAAGGATTCGTCGAATTGCAGCTATACCCTGGGTGCAAATAACTGCTTTTTTCAGACTCTGAAGACGGAGTTCGAAGAAAGGTAGAATTCATTTCAGTCGTCATTTTTTTTAAACATTGATCTAAATTCGAAAGTGTCGAACTTTGCAACTGATCATTTTCAATAGCATATGATACAAATAAATATGTCAAATCCATAGACCCTGTATTTTTCTTGCTGATTTCTTTTTCGCCGTCAACTTTAATCCCCGTCTTTAATTGCTGGTCGTTTTCTATACTAAAAAATTGAATTAATTCGGCTTGTTTACTATTTTGATTTATTTTTTTTATCCATAAATTTAAATGCGACTTCGAAGCTGGTGTTGTTGAAAGCTCATGAACCTCTTTGGCATATTGATTTAGTAATTTAACCATCACAAAGTCGCCGTTAGGTAGCTTTTCAAAAGATTGTTCGTGCGAAAATTTAAATAAAATTCCACGCTCTGCTAAATAAATTAAAAAATCTGGTGAAAAACTAAAACGTTTGGAGTCTGCCTTCTCTGGAGCTGACTGCAGTTGTAATTGAACCTCTGCCACTGAGGGCAACTCGAATTCTGTCTTTACAATTTCACGGCCAATATATCCAGCCAAAGATCCTTGACAAGGTATGTTTGTCGTCTGAATAACTTTACCGCGGCTTTCAGATTTAACGTATTGAATTTTAAGGACGGCGACTTGATCCATATCTTTTTGAATTTGCACTGATGCCGAATCACCTTTTTTAATTTCAATGACATTAATTTTAGAAAAATATTCTGGATGCGATCTAAAAATATTTAAATACATCGAAAGTTTTTCGGCCCAAAAAGGCGCCTGAAATTCACGACAGCGATTGTCGATTTCAGTTTTTTCAACTTCAGCAATTGTTTCGGCAGGCAAATGAAATAAAATTTTATTTTGCGCAGCCATCATTAACGATTGTTTCATTTGCGAATTAGAATAAACTTCGCCGACAGAACTGGGCATTCGCAATTCACTTGATATACATCCCGCTAATATGGAACAAAGCCATAAATTTAAAAAACCTCGTAAAGCCATCCTGACCCCCCTGACTTAAAACACAAACAAGCTTTATTTTAACCTTTTTTATATCAAAAAAAAAGCGGCATCATTTTCGCTAGACGAAAGAGATACTCGATATATTTCTGTCATTGAATTGTGGATAAGTGGCTGATAAGTGACCTTAGGGGGATTCTAACGTGGTTATACAATATTTGATACAATTACAGACCGGACTTTTGTCGGCAATTTGCAGCCAGCGGCGCCTAATTTGTCAATTTGTTGTACAGCTATTTTTTATTTTTTATACAGCCCAAAGTTTTGCTTTAACCACTGAAACATTACCTAAAAACATTTATAGCCCCGCTTTCCGATATGGTCAAATCACTGGCCTTTCCGAAAGATACTCAGAACAAGGTGATCTTGTGCGCCTTAAAGATTATAAATCGATCGAGTTTGATTCGGAAATGCTAACAAAATTTAATACAAGAGCAAACGAACTTATAGCAACATTGAATAAATTTGGCCTGTACAAAGCGGGTGACTTATTTAATCTGGGTACGCTTGAAATTGATACTAAGCCAGAAATAAAATATTTTGCGCCGGTATTGGCAAAAGGGCTTTCTGAAACATGGACAATTGGGATCGGATTACCGGTAATTACATACACAAATGAAATTCGGTTAAGTCAAAAATTTTCAAATATCGACTATTACAATCAATTTCGCGGACTATCACCAGAGTTAGATCAAGCTTTGGATACAGATTTAAGCGCAGAAACACAAAAATCTTTAATCAATAAAGGTTACCAATCACTTGAATCGCAAGAAAAAAAGTTTTTAGGCGATGTGCAACTTGTCAGTATCAAAAAAATGGGTCAAAAATTAAGTTCGGCATTCTTGCATTTACTGACCGTGACCTTGCCAACTGGACCCAATTATGATGCTGATGACTTGCTAGCACTAAATTCATTTCATGAATTTAGTGTGGAAAATAAATTTGCCTATGTTCAAAAACTGTATTCATTTTTTGATATTGTCCCAAACACTGCAATCAAATATGTGGTGCCCGAAAAAATTACCGCACGGATTCCGAAAAATAAAGATGATATTTTGCCTGATCAATTTTCAAAAGATGCAGTAACAAAAACCACGGGTCTCACTTTCGAAATGGGGCTAAGTGCAGCTTTGTCATTAAGTGATCAGTTGAAATTAAGCATGGGTTATAGCTACGGAGAAAAACTGAAAGATTCCTACAGTGCAAGCGGCAAAGGTGACAGTTCATTGCTGGCTGAAAAATCACAAAAAAAATGGCAAAAGATGATTGGTGAAATTTCTTATTCAACTGTACAAAATTATTTACAATCTAAAAAATTCATACCTTTGATTTTTAGTTTTAATGCATTTGATACGATTGCCGGTGAAAATATTGAACGACGCCTGGGACAAGAACTGAATATGACTTTATTTTTTTAAAGGGTGATAAACTATGCTAAATTTTTATAAATTGATCTGTTTTTTATTAACTTTTATCTTGATGGCAGCCTGTGCACCAGCCGTACAGGATCCTGACAAAAAAAATGCGCAGACCCCAGAAATTCAAACAAATGACGTTGCTCTACAACAAATTTATACAGCACCATATGTTTATATCAACCAGGCTATAAAAAACATACATTCAACGAACAAATTTTCGCAAAAAAGTATTCAAAATTTTTTTGAAGTTGGTTATAAATTAAATGATGGTGCGGCGTCTGACAAAGCGGTTGAAAACTTTAAAAAATTACAGCAACAATTAACCTACCAATCTAAAAGCTTTGAAAATACGTACTATCTGCAACTTGTCGAAGATCAAACCAAAGATGATCTAAAAAAATCAATTGACGATGTTGAAAAAAAAATAATGGCCGATACTGACCTTATTGACGCCTTAATAGATGGCAGCGCAAGCGAACCTGACAATAAAACAACAGCGCAGAATACATTATCAGAACAGATCAATACCGCCGAAAAGTTATTAGCCACCATTATTCAAAAAATTCAAAGTGCCGATCTGTTTGAACAGCTTAAAAAACAGGTCCCTGAAAAAATTGACACAGAATCAAAAAATTTTTTAAATATCGCCAAAGAATTCAATCAACAAATGCTCAACCTAAAGACATTGACACAAAATTTAAATTTAATTCAGTCGTATTTAAAAAAATTAGATATCCAAATCGCACCTGAAAATTTATCAGCACTAACAAGGGGTCAAAAATTAGGTCTGTCAATTGACCACATCGTTAGCCCCGAAACCACGTTACAAACCCTAGCCTTAACCTGGAGCCTTCTCAGCATCGAAGAGCGCACAAAGTACTTCAAATCAGCGAATGAAAAATTATTTACTTTATTTGATCAAAAAACGGATGCTGAAATACAATGTTTAATCGATGGCAACTGCACAGGATTGATTTCAAAACTTGTTTTGAACCTGGGGGTTTACCCAGCACTTGCAGATTACGGCATTGAAAAAATTAAAATCGATTTAAATACCGCAGCTATTAATTTTTTAAATAAAAAAATCAATGCTATCGCTTTTGAAAAAATATCTGACTTGCCACAAATGTTAAAAACGCAGATCAGAAACAATGTTGAAAAAAACTTGGGATTTGTTCAAAATTTTAAAAGCAATTTTAAAATAAATCTTGCTGAGGGTCTTAAAAAAGAATTTGTCATTAACAGTCTTGATTTCTATGTTCTAAATACTGATTCTGATCAAACGAGTGGATTATCTGACCAGTTGACGTTGCTGACCAATCATTTGTACTTATTAAGAAAAACTGAAAAATCTGCTGATAAAATACTGCAGTTTAGTCTTATCGAAAAAGTAATCTCATTGGTTGATTTTTCAAATGACAAAAACTTATCTTTAAAAAATGGCTTGATATCTATGATTAAAAACCCTCAAGAACTTTTTTTGAAAGCACGCTTGAATCAATCTGAAAATTCACTTTTGGTGAAAGATCAAGCCCTAGCTTTGAAATTTCTAAGTCAAATGGTTACAGCCACTGCCGATTGGTCCAGCGGGCCTTTTGATCATGGAATTACTGATATTCTGGCCCAAAATTTAATTTCTGATTTTAAATCCGATCAATTAAAACGTGCACTGTTTCCAAAAATTGAACTGTTCAATATTTGCTTCTCGTATGCGGTACAAGTTTTAAAACAAATTCAGTCCAATCAATCACTTCTGTATTTAGTTGATAATGCTGAACAGCGCATACCTATCAGTGAATACTTGTCGGCTCAAAATCACCCCACCGTTGCCATGTCAGCAGCTTCTGATAGGTCTGATCATCATAAGATAAATAGCACAAAAGTTTCAGACCTGGCCGCTTTGATTGAGGCCCTTGCAAGCTTTTCAGCAGCAACAAAAGATATTGAGAAAAGCCAAAGCATGATTTTTAAAAATGCAGATATCAGACAACAATTACAAAGCGGTCGTAAAGATATCGACATGCTGATTCTGACATTAGCCAATTTTATATCGTCGCAAATGATCGGCCCCAAAAATTTGATCGATGATACCTATAATTTTGACACACACAAATTAAGTCAAAATTATACTTTAGAAAACCAAGTCACTGCCATTTCGGCCTTAGTTAAAGCCTATGAGGTGACAAAGATCGAAATTTATTTAATGACTGCCAAAGAGCTGTATTATGCTATGAACAAAAATTATTTTGACCCACAGTTAAAATTTTATAAAAATAATTTAAATACTGACAATGGTGCAACAACATCTGAAACCTTACGCGATGATGTCTTGAATTCACTGAATCATTTATTACCCTTACGAAAGTACCTGGCGTTGCCCAGCCAAGTGCAATTTGATCGCATTTTTGAAAACTGGTATGTTGCGATTTTGATGTAGGGTTTATTATTTATTTACGGGCTGAAATAACGGCGTGCGTGCTTCGGTGTGACGAATTTGTCCGCCTGTATACCCCGTATAAAGTAAACCAGCCGAGCCGAAAGCCGCCAAACAAAGCGCTGCGATGACCAATTGTTGATGACGTTTTTCATTTTTATGTAAAGCTAAAGCAGCTATCGAAAGGCCCGACATGATCAAAGTGATCACAAGAACTTTTTCGGCTGTTTCTTCGTGGGGCTGGATCACGGATGCCGTAACACCTGGGAAGTCTTCGATCTGGTGTTCGGCTGGCTCGCCCGTATAATAAACCGGAATCGTCAGAAGCCCGATCAAAATTAAAACCATCAGCGAAAATTTTTTCATCTGCGAATTTTTTTTATAAACCGCAAAAAATCAAAACAATGTTGCCAGTGGTAAGGCAACAACAGGGATGTGATTTAACATTAAGTGGATGTGGGCGTAATTCATAACAAGCCTTTGGTTAAAGAATTAATGATTCGCGAAAGGTATATTATCACCCAGTTCCGTCACTGCGTCACCAATATTGCTGACTGTCGTACCGGTGACTGTTGAATGATACAGTAATAAACCCGATTGCGCTGTGGCCCCCGCGTTCAGATTATATCCCCAACATTTTATCCGATCATTATTTGACGAACCGCCGCCTGTGATCATGCAACCGACTTTTCCGGCCAGTGCCATCGACGACATACCGACAGTATTCCCAAAATTAACAATACCAGTGACTGCATTACCACCGCCATAGGCTGCCGCAGTTGTACCTGCACAACCGCGTGTTGCGCCTGTAAAAGTGGTCGCCGTTAAGCCTGTGTAACAAATAACTTCGGTGCCGATCAAAACTTTGCCATTTGAAGACGTACAATTTGTTGTTGAAGCGACAGTGATTGTCGTCACCGCAGCTGTATGCGCGCCGGTTAAAGTGGTTTGACACAATGTTGTACTAGCATCATTTTTTGGTGATGTTGTGCTGCCGACAAGTGCCTGACCTTCAGTATTTCTGCCCCAACATCGGACGTGATTTCCGACGGTAGATTGCACACACGTATTACGAAGACCGGCATAAACTTTTGAAACTGTGAAACCAATGGCATTTGTGGCTGTTGGTGTACCCGACACCGCAGTACCGCCGTTACCAAATTGCCCGACTGAATTTCGACCCCAGCATTTAACTGTTCCATCATCAAGTACCGCACAAAAATTACCTTCAGTGGTCAAAGACGTTGGTGAATTTGAAGAACCAGCAATATCGATAGCTGTTCGCCCCACACCTAAATTAATACTGGTACCCGATGGCGCTGTTAAATCTGCGCCGGTACCGTTACCTAGCTGACCCGCAGTACTTAAATTATTATCGCCCCAACATTGAATAGTTGCATCGTTTAATAATCCACAAATCGCATTATTTGTACCCGCCATTTTTGTTGGGTACCTTGACGAGACAAAATTTAACATTGTCCCCGGTGGTGATGACACTGGCGTAACAATTGTCCCATTACCAGTTTCGCCGTGACCGTTGTAACCCCAACAAACTGCGGTGTTATCCGTAAAACTAGCGCACGTATTAAAACCAAAAGCCCAAACATTATTCGGAGTTTTTGCACCGAAACTGACTGCCGCGGGTGATGATGAATCAGCAGTTGAGCCAATACCCAGCTGACCGTAAGCATTGTCACCCCAACATTTAATCGTCGAATTATCTAGTAATGCACAGGTGTGTTGATTTCCGGTGACGACTTTGGTTGCTGTTCTTCCTGCGCCTAAATTAACAAATGCATTGGCTCCACCAAGTTCAGTACCTAAATCACCGATGTTTGCTGTTGATCCGATACCTAATTGACCATTGGTATTCTCACCCCAACATTTAAGGTCTCCGCTATTATAAATCACACATGCAAAAGCATACCCTAATGAAATACTTGTGGGCTTCACAATTGTGACTGCCGAATCTGAAGTCGCAGAACCAACGTCTGTCACGCGAACTGTTGCAGAACCTGTTGCTGAAGGCGCTGTGTAAACACTCCGATTTGAATTTACAGCCACGCCAGTTAAATGGGCTGCGGCGGCTGTGCCGTTGCAACCACGAATAACAGTTGTTCCTGTAAACGCAGTCCCTATAAATGTTGTGCCTGTTGTGTCAGAATAACAAATTTGTTCTGATTCAACATAAATGACACCGTTTGTAGGACACCCAGTGGTGCTCAGAACAGTAATCGGGTTTGTTGCCGCAGTTAAGGCACCCGTTAAGGTCGTGTTACAACCCACTGTACCTGTACCCGCAAATACAGAATACGTGTACGGGGCGGTACCTAAAATGGCTGAAAAATTCATTGTTGAGTACACCGCGATTTTTAATGTTGCTGGTGAAATTGTTAACGTATTTGCAACTGTAATTGTCGCTTGAGCCGTGTTACCGATTGAATCGGCAGCTTGAATCACAACAGTGCCTGGCGTTGCCGATGCCGTGTACAACCCCGATGCTGAGATCGAACCCAGTCCGCTGACAATCGACCACGTTGTTGTTGCGTTTGTGCACGACCCTGGAACACCTGTGCAATAGCCCAAAGTATTGGTAAATTGCTGCGTCGTACTGACAGCGATCGTGACTGTTGTCGGCGATAATGACATCGGATCATATGTCTTAATCGAAATATTTATTGTCGTGATTCCATCATTTAAAACCAAAGTATCCGTCGCATAAGACGTCGCCCGTGATAAATAATCCATGGGTGAGCCCACAGCGGTTTGTGTCGGACCCG
>JAYVKY010000044.1:0-2592 GCA_043767965.1 Pseudobdellovibrionaceae bacterium | reverse complement strand
TATCATTTCTTTGATTTTTACCATAAATGCTTTCGCGCAAAATACTGAAATCATCAATGGCATCGATGGAACAATGGATGGCACAGGGCCCAATATGGTCTTTATCTCATTGGTACATGAGTACCCTAAAGACGGACAACTTACACAGGAGCGAAGAAGCTGTAGCGGTAGTATTATTGCAAAAAATGTCATATTAACTGCGGCACATTGTTTTGGTCTAACAAAAGATGAAATAACTAAAATTAATTACATAAATATTTATTTTACCTTAGATAAAAATAAGCACACGCAGATCGCATTTATTTCAAAAAAATTTATAGTTCACCCACATTTTAACGATACTCGGTTAATCTATAGTTCTAGCTTAGGATACCTAGATAACGACATAGCATTGATTTATTTTTCAGAACAACTTCCTAAAGGCTATGCTGTCGCCGAACATCAAAAAGAGGATGATCTATTTTTACTAGGTCAAGAATTCAGAACTGCAGGTTACGGCTACCGCTATGACCATAATAACCCCTTGACCGGAATGCCTAGCTCCCTAGGGCGACTCATGTCAACAAAGTTAAGATTTGATTCTGAACTGCCCGATCAACAACTCTTCAAAACACAATTTTCTGCAGAACAAATCACGACAGGCGTCTGTCAGGGTGATTCTGGTGGTGCAGCATTTATTCGAAGTAGATCAGGTTTATTTAAAATTGTTGGCATAAATTCAAGCGCCGGCACAGAGAAAAGCTGTCTAAATAGTAAATCATATTTTACACGTATTTATCTATTTAAAGATTGGATTGACCAAACCATTTCAAAATTAATTCTATAAAAAAGTTCAAAAAAAATAAAATTTATTTTTTCATCTTGTTCAAAAAATTTTGCACAAGATCTTCACGCGCCTGCTCAGTAACGGGGCGCGCACCCATTTCAAACTGGGTATATAATTTTGAATCAACCTCTAAAATAAATCTTGATGGACTGACTCGTCTGATGACCCCTTGTTTTTTTCGCTCGCGACAATGACTCAGAATCAATTTTTCTTGAGCTCGTGTGATACCAACGTAAAGCAATCTTCGCTCTTCATCTAGGTCCCCACCAAGGCGCTTATGCGGCAATAAGTCTTCTTCAAGGCCGACCAAGATAACAACTGGAAATTCAAGGCCTTTCGAGGCATGAAAGGTCATTAATTGAACGCTATTTTTCTCGTCATCCTCATCAACCGTATCACGCAATTGCATGCTATCAACAAAATCTTTAAGCGTTTCAAGACTGGCATCTCGACGCCCAATAAAACTTTCTAATATTCTTCCCATAATTTCAATCACTTGCCATTTTCGATCAAACAGCATTCCTGATCCCGTTGTTTGATCCGTAACAGATTTTATCAAATAATCACGATAACCAATTTCTTTAACTAGATTTTGAAATCGTTCGGAAATTGTAGGCCCCAGGATTGTTTCTTCAAGAAGTCTTTGTGGGAATGTCCAAAGCCAATTATTGAATTGATCTAATATTTCGCCTTGTTTTTGCGAAATTTCAGTTTTGTCCCATTTTTTAGAAGCTTGTGGTAAATTTAAATTATTCTCATCCGCATAGACCGCTAATTTTTCAATTGTCGTATCACCAAGTCCGCGTGGTGGTAAATTAATAATTCGTCTGAAGCTGACTTCATCGTCATTTAAAGATTGTTTTAAAAATGCAAGCCAATCTTTAGCTTCCTTACGATCAAAAATGGAAGTCCCACCGGTAATTGTATAGGGAATTTGATATTTTCGCAGTGCCGTTTCAATAAAGGCACCTTGTGTATTTGATCTATATAAAACGGCAACATCCTTAAATTTAATATCTTTTTGTTTTAGATTCAAAATCTCACGACATACAAAATCTGCTTCTTCGTCTTCGTTGTCTAGGATAAACAGTTCCGGCTTGATATGATCTGGGTTTATTTTTTTTTCTGATTTTAAAATTTTTCCATGACGGTTTATATTTTTTTGAATAACAGCATTGCCCAAATCTAAAATAGCCGAACTTGATCTGTAATTACGTTCAAGTTTAATAACTTCGCAATTCTTAAATTGCTTTGGGAAATCTAAAATATTTTTAATTTCAGCTCCGCGCCACCCATAAATCGATTGATCATCGTCACCCACCACTGTCAGATTTAAGTGTGACTTTGATATCTCTTGAATTAATTTCATTTGTTCTTTATTAGTGTCTTGAAATTCATCGACCATGATTTGCTTAAATTGATTTTGAACTTTTTCCAAGACACTAGGGTTTTTTTTAAAAATCTTGAGTGGTTCCAGCAACAAGCCTTCAAAATCTGTTACACCCAATTTCAAAAGTTCTTTTTCATAGATGGGTTTAAGAACTATTGCCATTTCGTGGTATTCTTCTAGATATCCTACCGGCAGACTTTTATCTGCACGCAGTAAGTTAATAAGGTTTAAAAGTTTATCTGTATCAAATTTTTCTTTTGTTGTATTTCGAATATTTTTCATTGCATCTTTAAGCACAGCTTGCGAATCGGATTGATCTAGAACGCCGAATTGAGCCGGAAGGCCAGCAAGTTTGTGATTTTTTCTAAGGAGTTGC
>JAYVKY010000043.1:0-8793 GCA_043767965.1 Pseudobdellovibrionaceae bacterium | reverse complement strand
ATTTTTTTATTGACCAGGCCCTAGTTGAATTTATCGAAGAAATTCAAACGAAATCAAATGGAACCCAAATTGAACTTGTTTTAAACGGCGATATTTTTGATTTTGACAGCGTTATGGCTTTGCCTGAAAATCCTATTTATAAGCTGCATTGGATAGAAACACGCCGTGGTTTATTTCCCAAAGAAGAGCGCTCGGTATTTAAAATTTCAGTTATCCTTGAAGAACATGCTTTGTTTGTTTCAGCCCTTAGTGAATTTATAAAACAAGGCAACTCTTTGGTTTTCATTCCCGGAAATCACGACGTCGAACTTCATTTTGAAAAAGTCCAAAAAGCAATTATCGATAGTCTCCAGCTAAATGCTATGGATGAAAAGCGCGTACGCTTTGTTAGTTGGTTTTATATCAGCAATAATGATACATTTATTGAACACGGCCACCAGCAAGATCCGTATTGCCTTTGTGAAAATCCGTTAAATCCCTTTTTGATCGCTTACAATGAGCTGTCAATTCGATTACCATTTGGTAATGTTGCCTGCAGATATATTATGAATGGCATGGGTTTATTTAACCCACATGTTGAAAAAAATTATATTATGGCACTTGCTGAATACTTGAAGTTTTTTTTCAAATACCTGATTCGCACGCAACCCTTAATTGTCTGGGCTTGGCTGTGGGGCTCAGTAGCAACAATGTACCATGTCACAAAAGATCGCTTTTCTGAGGTTTATAAGCCTAAGCATGGCATGGAAAATCTTGTAAATATTGCAGCAGAAAAATCAAATGCAACGCCGCAAATTGTTCGCGAACTGCAAGAACTCTTCCCCATTCCTGCGGTTCAAAACCCGTTGCTGATAGCTAAAGAACTTTGGTTAGATCGACTTTTTCTCTTTATTTTGGGGGTAGGGTTTATAGTTCTTGTGATGTATCCCTTAAAAAGTTTTTTTAGCTTTTCTATTTATTGGATATTTCTTCCGTCCATGCTGCTTATGCCATTTTATATTTTTTATGCACGCTCAATTACATCATTAGTGACCAGTTACAAAGAGCCCGATGAAAATTTATTTGCAAAACAGGCCTCTGTAACTGGTGTTAACAGGATACTTTATGGTCATACACATATTCCACGTCATGAACTTTATGGTTCGGTTGAACATTTAAATTCAGGCTCTTGGTCGCCGGGATTTACAGACGTCAATTGCACCGAATCTGTTGAAAGAAATAATTATATTTGGATTACGGCATCTGTAGAAAACAAAAATTTGCGAAATGCGGAACTATGCCAATTTATTTCAGCTGCAAAAAAGAATTCCGAAGCTAAAATTAGCTTGTCGCATCAAAAATAATCCGAAAAATAGGATTCTGTTTGTCAATAACTAAGCGCTATGTAAGCATTTTTAAATAGACCAAATAATTATTGGAGGATTAATGGAAGCGGACATTTTAGTAGTTACAAGTAAAGTTAAAAAATTTATCAAAGAAAAAGGCGAAATGAATACTTCCGCTGAAACAATTGATATTCTTTCGAAAGCTGTCGAGCGATTATGCGCTAAGGGTATGGAGTCTGCAAAAGCAGATGGTCGTAAAACAGTTATGGCTCGCGATATTATCATCGACCACATTTAGTTTTTTTAGATTAACTAAAAATTAAATCATTTTTAAAAGCTCATCCCAAGAGATCATTTTGACATCAAGGGATTGAGCTTTTTCTGTTTTCGATCCCGGGTCATCACCCACAACTAAATATGATAATTTAGACGATACCCCAGACAACAGCTTCCCCCCATTTTGCTCGATCAGCTGCTGGGCCTCTTCGCGCTTCACTGGCAATGTACCCGTTACTAAAAAACTGAGGCCTGAAAGCGGACCCTCTCGTTTTCTTGTTGCTGCCTCAAAAATAAAACCACAACGTAATAACTCAGAAACTTCTTTTTGCAACCGCTTATCATTTGTCCACTTTAATATCGAAGCTGAAACCTTGGGTCCTATTTCTGGAATTGTTTCCAATTCGGCAGCTTCTGCCTTCATAAAATTTTCGACAGTTAAAAAATGGTCTGCCAACAGCTTCGCTGTTTGTTCGCCTATAAAGCGAATACCCAACCCGTAAATAAATTTTGCACCAGTTGTTTTTTTAGATTTTTCTATGCTGCGCAAAGTATTTTCGATCGATTTTTCACCTTGCCGATCCAGTTTTGATAATTTTTCAGCATTTAATTTGTACAGATCCGAAAATTGTTCAACTATTTTTTTCTCGACCAAAGATTCAATCAGTTTATCACCGACTTTTTCCACATTTAAAGCTCTGCGTGAAACAAAATGCCTGATTGATTCGATCACTACAGCCTGACATGAAGGGTTCGTGCACCTTGAAACAACGTCTTCAGCTTCTTTAACAGCCTTAGTGCCACAAGACGGACAGTATTCAGGAATTAAATATTTTTTTGAACTTTTTAGGCGCTTTGATTCAATAACGCGCACAACTTCAGGGATAACATCACCTGCGCGTTGAATAATAACGGCATCACCAATCCGGATATCCTTGCGATCAATTTCATCTTGATTATGAAGTGTTGCATTTGTAATAACAACGCCACCGACCTTAACGGGTTTCATCAATGCAACTGGGGTTAAGGCGCCCGTGCGACCAACTTGCACAATAATATTTTCAATAATTGTTTCTGCTTGCTCAGGTTTAAATTTTGCAGCCGTTGCCCAGCGCGGGCTGCGCGCGACAAGTCCCAGATCCTCTTGCAGCTTTAATGAATTCACTTTCAAAACTATGCCATCAATGTCAAATGGCAATACAGATCGTTTTTCGTTTATAAAATTATAATATTCAACAATTTTTTCAATTAATTCTGATTTGCAAATAAGTTTTCGGTCAATAATTGGGAAACCCATTTTAAAAATTTGGGATTCAATATCTTCTTGCGTTTTAAATTCAAGATCAGAATATTCGCCTAATGCATATGCAAAAAATTTCAAGGGTCGACTGGATGAAACTTTTGGATCTAATTGCCGAATTGTACCCGCAGCAGCGTTTCTGGGGTTTGCAAATTCAGGTAAATTATTTTCAACATTTTGTTGATTCATTTCCGCAAAGTCTTTTTTCTCGATCAAAATTTCACCGCGGACCTCAAGCAAACCCTTGTGTATGATCGATAAAGGAATGGATTTGATCGTTCGCACATTATGAGTCACGTCTTCGCCGATAAAACCATCACCCCGGGTAAGCCCTCGAACTAGCATGCCATTTTCATAAACCAACTCTATTGATAAGCCATCCAATTTAAGTTCGGCAAAATATTCAATTCTACTGTCTGATCTTAATATTTTTTTTACGCGAGCATCAAAATCTAAAATATCTTCAGCATTATAACTATTCGAAAGCGAAAGCATTGGTTTTCGGTGTGAAACTTTTTGAAATTGCTCGATGGCTTTGCTGCCCACATTGCGCGTTGGTGAATTTGTTACGTCTAGGTCTGGGTGGGTTTGTTCAAATTTTAGAAGTTTTGAAAAAAGCTGGTCATATTCGAAATCAGAAATTTCTGGGCGATCATTTTGGTGGTACAATAGGTCATGTTTTTTGACCTCAGACATAAGTCTTTCGTGTTCAGATTTAATTTTCTGTTTTTCGCTAATAGACATGCTAGAAAAATGTAGCACAAAAAAATTTTTAAGTTAAAATAATTATGAAATTTAACGAAAGCAGTCTTTAAAAATGATCGATGAAAAAAAAATTATGCATATTGCTAAGTTAGCTCGCTTAAAAATTGACTCGAAAGAAGCTGCCCATTACGGCGAACAGTTAACTAAGGTTTTAAATCACTTTGATCAAATTTCAAAAATTGATACAACCAATGTTGAACCCTTAATAAGCCCGCTCGAGGTCGATTTTTTTAATGAGGAAGCTTTTCGAGCAGACGTTGTTCAAAACTTATTTACTGCCGAAGAAATGCTTCAGAATTCGCCCGACAGAATGGGCACTTTATTTAAAGTTCCGCCGGTTGTGGGCTAAATTGATATGTTGAACTTATTAACAGCCACATTTCAGGATGTATCAGAAGCCGTACAAACAAAAAAAATTTCAGCCGTCGAAGTTACAAAATTTTTTTTAACCCGCACTGAAAAATTAAATTCCAGTTTAAATGCATTTACGCATATGAATTCAGATGCCTTGGGCGAGGCGGAAAAAGTCGATTTAGTAGTTGCCTCTGGTAAAAATGCTGGTCCTCTTGCGGGAGTTGTTTTTGGCATTAAGGATATGCTTTGCACAAAGGGTATGCCTACGACGGCGGGGTCCAAAATTCTTCAAGGGTTTATTCCTCCGTACGATGCTACGGTTGTTGATCGTTTAAGAAAAGCGGGCGCAATTATTATCGGAAAACTAAATCAAGATGAATTTGCGATGGGCTCGTCGAACGAAACCTCGTTTTACGGAAATTGTAAAAATCCTTGGAATACAGATTATGTTCCTGGTGGATCCAGTGGTGGTTCAGCAAGTGCGCAATCGGCACGGTTGACAATGGGAACAATCGGCACAGATACCGGTGGCTCTATCCGGCAGCCATCAAGTTTTTGTGGTATTGTTGGTATTAAACCAACTTACGGTCGCATCAGTCGTTACGGAATTATTGCTTATGCATCTTCATTGGACCAGGCTGGTCCAATGGTTTCAAACGTTGCCGATGCGGCAAAAACACTTGAGGTTATTTGTGGTAAAGATGAAAATGATTCAACCACCTCGAAAAAACCCGTCGATCAATTCTTTAAAAATTTATCAACAAACATTAAGGGCTTAAAAATAGGCTTAATTAAAGAATTTATGCGCGGACAATCTGATCCCGATGTGGAAAAAGTTTTCTGGGCAGCACACGAAGAGCTGAAAAAAATGGGGGCAGAAATTATTGAAATATCGATCCCACTGATCGAGTACGCTGTGCCAATGTATTATTTAATTTCTGCAAGCGAAGCATCATCAAATTTGGCGCGCTATGATGGCGTTAAATATGGCTACCGTTCAGATTTTAAAGATTTATCGTCAGTTAGTTTAGAAGATTTTTATGCACAAACGCGCGGCGAAGGTTTCGGCTCGGAAGTTAAAAGACGAATCATGTTGGGAACATATTGTCTGTCATCAGGATATTTCGATGCTTATTACAATAAAGCCTGCCAGGTGCGAAGACTTTTAAAAAATCAATATACAGAGGCTTTTAAGAAATGTGATGTCATTTTTAGTCCCGTCACAACAACTCCTGCATTTAAAATTGGTGAAAAATCTTCTGATCCGCTCAAAATGTATCTTAACGATATTTTTACGACATCAACGAATTTAGCAGGACTTGCTGGCATCAGCGTTCCTTTTGGACTGTCCTCACAAAATATGCCTATCGGAGTTCAATTAACCAGCGCTCCCTATGAGGAGCAAAAAATTTTAAATGTGGCTGCAGCACTTGAAAAAGTCTCTTTAGTTCAAGGAAAAACACCCCGTGTCTATTAATCATATCACACCCCCTAATAATTATATTCGTGGTTACGAAGCTGTGATTGGTATCGAAGTTCATGTCCAACTTAAAACTAAATCAAAAATATTCTGTGCAGACTCTACAAAATTTGATGCTGGTGATAATGAAAATACATCGCCCGTCAGCGTGGGGATGCCCGGTTCGCTGCCAGTTTTAAATCGTGAAGTTATTAAAATGGCAATCAAAACTGGACTAGCACTGGGTTGTAAAATTAAAGAAAAATCTGTCTTCGCAAGAAAAAATTATTTTTATCCAGATTTACCTAAGGGGTACCAAATTTCGCAATATGACCAGCCTATTTGTGAACATGGCGAAATTTATTTTTATATCAGCAATTATAAAAAAATGGTGTCTATCACTCGTGCTCATCTTGAGGAGGACGCTGGTAAATCAACCCATTTCAGTCAGTACACTTTAATTAACTATAATCGTGCGGGGATTCCTTTGTTAGAAATTGTATCGGGTCCAGATTTGCGCTCGGCAGTTGAGGCTGCTGAATATGCAAAAACAATTCGTGATATAGTACAATATCTTGATGTCTGCGATGGAAACCTCGAAGAGGGATCTTTGCGCTGCGACTGTAACGTGTCTGTCCGAAAAATTGGGGCTGAAAAGTTGGGTACCCGAGTCGAGATTAAAAATTTAAATTCTTTTCGATTTATTGAAAAAGCAGTTGATTATGAAATTGATCGGCAAATCGATGCCGTCGAAGCAGGTGAAATAATTATTCAAGAAACTCGGCTGTACGACCCTGATAAAAATAGAACATTTACAACGCGCACAAAAGTAGACGCTGACGATTACAGATATTTTTCAGATCCAGATTTGTTGCCTATTCTTTTAAATTCAGTTGATGTTGAAAAAATGCGCGCGACGCTTCCTGAATTGCCGATCAAGAGGCTTGAACGATTTAAATCAGAGTTGGGCTTATCACAAACAGATAGCGAAACACTCACCGCTGACCGCAAGCTATCTGAATATTTTGAGTCTGTCGGAAAAGCCTCTGGCAATTATAAAGCCTCGGCGAACTGGGTGATGGGTGATCTTTTGCGCGAAATGAATCAACATAAAATTCACATTGATGATTCGCCAATTCAAAGCGCGCAACTTGCCGAACTCATTGGGTTAATAGATCAAAATAAGATTTCTGGTAAAATTGCAAAATCCGTTTTTACTGAAATGTGGTCGACCTCGCACAATGCAAGCGCCATCGTTCAACAGAAGGGCTACGCCCAAGTCTCAGACGCACAGGCTTTAGAAAAAATGATTGATGAGGTCTTGTTTAAAAATCCGTCGCAAGTTTTAGAATACCAATCTGGCAAGGTCAAAGTCTTTGGATTTTTCGTTGGTGCCGTAATGAAAGAAACCAAGGGTCAGGCAAATCCCGATATCGTTAATGAGCTTCTAAAAAGAAAGCTTATATACAAATGAAGGTGGCCGCTTTAGATTTGGGATCGAATACTTTTTTGTGTTTAATTTGCGATGTGACCTCTGATCATTGTGGGCCCAAAATTTCAAAAATTTATTATGACCAAGCAGAAGTTGTGCGGCTTGGTCAAAATCTTTCGTCCGCAAAAAAGTTTCATCCTGATGCGCTCGCACGGGCCAAAGCCTGTCTGAAAAAATTCAAAGAAGTGATCGATCTATACAAACCAGATTCTATTTTAGCCGTGGCTACTTCCGCTGCGCGTGATGCCGAAAACAGCGCCGAGCTTTTTCAAATTTGTAAAGATCTTGAAATCCCACTAGAAATTATTCCAGGAGACAAAGAGGCTGAAATTACGTATCGCGGAGCAACGTCGACACAGATGTCTCAAGATCAAAGACTAATTGTTGATATCGGTGGCGGCTCAACAGAGTTCATTTTTGGCGAAGCTCGAAAGATTCTTTACGCTGAAAGTTTTAATATTGGCTGTGTTCGCTTAACGGAAAAATTTATTTTAAATCAACCAACTCAAAATAAAGATCTTGAGGATTGTCAAAAATTTATTGCTCAAGCCATTTCAGGCCTTCCGACCTATTTTCCAAAACAAATTCTTGCTGTTGCCGGCACGCCGACGACTTTAGCTGCTGTTGAAATTGGTGAATTTTCGATTGAAAAAATTGACCATCATGAATTGACCTACGACTCTTTACAGCTTTGGCTTAAAAAATTACAGCCCCTGGCGGTGCAAGAAAAAATTGATTTGGGATTTCCTGCAGGGCGCGCTGACGTAATTTTAGTTGGCATATTGATTTTAATTGAAACTTTAAAGAAATTTCATCTGACAAAAATGTCTGTTTCTACTCGGGGGGTCCGTTATGGTGTTGCGCTTGAAATGGTTGATCGTATTTAATTTTTTATTAAGCATTCATTTATTTGCCTCGGAAAATTCAAAAAAGAATGCGGACATTCATTTCGATAAGCAGCAAATCAGAATCAGTCATAAAACAATAGACGTTGAAACTGCAAAAACGACCGAACAGCACCAGCATGGCCTTATGTTCAGAACTGCATTGCCTAAAAACAATGGGATGCTATTTATTTTTGAATCCGAACAACCTTTAAATTTTTGGATGAAAAATACTTTTATAGACCTATCTATTGCTTATATAGATAAAAATAAAAAAATTGTTGATATTCAAGAAATGAAAGCCACAAGCCAGATGATGGTCGATGTGCCGCCAAGCTATCCCAGCGCGAAACCTGCAATGTACGCTTTGGAAATGAATAAGGGTTGGTTTAAAAAAAATAATATCAAAGTCGGTCAAAATTTTGATTTTCTAAATAAATAAGTCAATGAACAACTCAGACAAAAGTCCAGTCCAGAGATGCGGAAGATTCTTTCCTGTTGTTTGCGCATGTGTTTAAATAGACTGAGTAAAAAGGATGGACCCTTTTAATATTTTTCAAGGATGAGGAAAATTATGAAAAAAATTGTATTATTGTTAGCGTTGTTTGGTTTTGCGCTTCAAACAACATCGTGCAAGTCAAAAAAAGCACAAGATGAAACACAAATTATAGAAAATGCCGATGTCGAAAAAGTTGAGGCCGAAGATGCCGCTTTGCTTTCACAAGCAGATACAGATACAAATGTGGGCCCTGTTGACGATTCATTACAGGCTGCACTTGGTGAAACAACGACTCAAGCAGCGGCCGACCCGGCGCTGACAACTGCAGAAACGGCCGTTACAGAAACGACGCCTCAATCTTCTGAAGTTGCGGCGACACCGACTCTTGATGAGGCTAGTTTAAATAATGTTCCTGCCCCTGAGGTTGCTAAAAATTCGA
>JAYVKY010000042.1:0-11790 GCA_043767965.1 Pseudobdellovibrionaceae bacterium | reverse complement strand
TAAAAATGAATTTCAAGTTGATGTGTATGGCACTACAATTTGGGTGTATTGGTACAAAGAAAATTTAATTTCTGAATCTGAAACGTCTGTACTTCTGACATTTTCAAAAGCAAAAAATAAAAATCTGGTGATTCGCCACATGACCAACCGAGGCGCTGGTGTCGGAGGGCTCGAAAATAAGGACTTCATTAAATCTGACCATCAACCCGAACAATGGACAGCTGAAGAAAATTCAATTCTTTTTCAACTACGCACCACCGCGGGTTTTTCACCCGGATTATTTTTAGATCAATCTGAAAATAGACTTTGGGTTTTAAAAAATTCCAATGACAAAACAGTCTTGAATTTATTTTCTTACACATCAGGATTTTCTTTGGCTGCAGCCTTAGGTCACGCGAAATCAGTAACAACAGTTGATGCCAGTTCAAGTTTTTTGAACTGGAGCAAAGAAAACTTCAAACTGAATTTATTACAACCTGACAATTATGAATTTTTTACTCAGGATTCAATGCTGTTTTTATCAGGTTCAAAAAAACGAAATCGCAAATGGGATCTATTAATTTGCGATCCCCCATCGTTTGGTCGCACAAAAACAACCATTTGGAAAATCGAAAAAGATTTGCCTGAATTAATTTTAAAAATGTGGCATTGCCTGTCAGACGAAGGTCGAATTTTATTTACGTGTAACTATCAAAAATGGAATTTGACAGACCTTGAAAAAATTTTCGCAAAAGCCCTATCAGGTCAGAAATATAAATTTGAAAAACTACCGGCTGTCTCTGTTGATTTTGAATTAACTGACTCGACACAAAATTTAACAAAAGGTTTTTTTATTTCAAAGCTTGGTCTAAAATAGCCTCGGCCGAATCTAATGTTCTTAAGGCATACTGGGCTTTCAAAATACGAATTTGTTCAGGTGTGACATCTTCGTTTTTTCCTAACTTTTGCAAACGATTTTGATAAATCTGATATAGACTTAATGCGCCGGCGACAGAAATATTAAAACTTTGAACGAACCCTGGCATCGGAATTATGACTCGCTCATCGGCGGCTTCCATAATTTCTTTCGATGCCCCATCTTTTTCATTACCTAAAACTAAAGCCAGCGGCGTTGTAAAATCAATTTCATGAATCGGTTTTGCAGATTCTAATGAAGTTACACAAATTCTGATTTTATGATCTTTGAAATAACGAATGGCTTCCGCTGTGGATTTCCATTTTTTAACTTCGACCCATTTATCGGCGCCTTGCGTGACTCGATTGGCGTTCTTAAATTTTTCAAAGGTTTCAATGATATGAAAGTTTGAAAAACCCAAACCTTCCGCCGTTCGCATGACAGCACTGATATTACCCCGGTCATAAATTCCTTCAAGAACGACGGATATATCAAAACATCTGCCACGGGCAACGCGGTCAATTTTTTTTTGACGGTCTTCGGTTAACAGCGGCCAAACAGATTCTTCGATCAGACTGACGTCACAGAAATGATCTGATTTATATTCAATTGGATTTTTTAAAGGAAACATCAAAACCCATTCTTTGAAAGGTCTCGTGTCATATTTTTTTGATGGGCCTCAATCGTGCCGCCACCAATTTCAAGCAATTTGGCATCACGCCATAATCTCTCGACGGTGTACTCTCCGACGTAGCCATAGCCGCCCAAAACTTGAATCGCACGGTCAGCCACATTCTTTGCCATGGTCGTCGCAAAAAGTTTAACACCATCCGAATCAAGACGATTGCCTTCTTTATTTAAATCTAACTTACGAGCCGTTTCATAAACGTAACAACTGGCTGCTTTATATTCTGCATATGAATCTGCAATATATTTTTGAATCTGTCCGAAAGAATTTAAAGGTTTTCCAAAAGCGTGTCTGTCAGTGGCGTATTTATTCATAATCTCAATCGATCTGCGAGCAATCCCTAGGCTCATCGCCGCCAGGCCAACGCGCTCGATTTCAAGATTTCGCATCATGTGGTGCAAAGAATCGCCAAGCCCCCCGACCAATCTGTCGACTGGAATTTCACAATTTTCAAAAACTAATTCTGCGGTGTTCGAAGCACGCATTCCCAATTTATCCATAATTTTTTGACCGACATAAAAACCGCTATCACTTTTTTCAACAATAAATGTTGAAATTTGTGCGCGCCCCTCTTTTTCGCCTGTTTTTGCATAGACCCAAATCAAATCGCAGGGCGTTTTTTGATCATCGATGGCACCATTGGTGATCCACATTTTGCGGCCATTTAAAATATATTTATCATCTTTTAAAACAGCTGTGGTTTGCATGCCTAAAACATCAGTACCAAAATCAGGCTCGCTCATGGCCATCGAGCCAATCATTTCACCAGATGATAATTTAGGTAAATATTTACTTTTTTGTTCAAAGCTGCCATTCACAGCTAAATTATTTACACACAATAATGCATGTGCTAAATAAGCCAAACAAAAACCGGGATCACTGGTTGATAATTCTTCATGAACTAAACACACCGCTGTCGCATCCAAACCTGCTCCGCTGAATTCTTCGGGCACCGTCAAACCTAAAAGACCCAATTCGCCAATTTTTTTAAAAAGTTTTAAATTGAATTTTTCTTCACGATCATGTTCGTGAGCCTGGGGTTCGACTTCATCTTTAACAAATGACCTTAAAGTATCGCGCAATATTTGATGCGTTTCAGTAGGATTCAAAAGATCAAAATTTTTCCAGTCCATGTGTGTTCCTTTAGCGTCAAAACTTGGCGTCAATTCTTAGTGTCAATACTTGGTGTCATTGCCGATCTTTATTGATACAACATACAGCTATGAAAGCAACAATTTTAGGTATCGGTACCGAGCTTACGACAGGACAGATCACAAATAAAAATGGATTTTGGATTTCAAAACAATTGATTGACTACGGAGTCATCACCGCAGCCCATTTAGTCGTTCCTGATGATAAAAAACTGATCATCTCTGCCCTAGATTACTGTTCAAACACATCACAAATTATTTTTGTTACCGGAGGCCTCGGGCCCACATCTGACGATTTCACACGTGACATCATCAGCGAATGGACAAATTCAAAATTAATTTTTGATGAACCCTCTTGGCAGCACGTACAGAATCGCCTGACTTCACGTGGCTACGCCGTCAAAGATATTCAACGGCAACAGTGCTACTTTCCTGAAAATTCCAAAATTTTAAGCAATGCCCACGGCACAGCGAACGGTTTTTATGTCAAGCATGTCAAAAATAGCTTCATCATTCATATTTTTGTTTTGCCTGGCCCACCTCGTGAAATCGAATCAATCTGGACGGATCATATTTCTGGTTGGTTGAAAGAAAATACAAGAAATCTGGATAAAACAATTACAAAATCATGGGATACTTTAGGTGTCGGCGAATCTGATGTTGCTTTACTTGTCGAGAGTGCACTGAAAGGAAAAACAGAATCTTTACCCTTGGATATCGGGTACCGGGTGCATTTACCCTATGTCGAAGTTAAATTATCGTATCCAGAATCTGTCAGTTACACGTGTGATATGTTTGTTAAAAATGTTGATCACGCTTTAAAAGACATTACTGTTTTGAAAAATTTCGATGACATCACCGAATTATTTTCAAATCTGACGCAAAAAACTGATTTTGCTTTTTATGATTTTGTTTCTGATGGTTTTTTGCATTATCGAATCTCAAATCAATTGAAAAAATATAAAAATTGGATGTGGAAAGAATCAGATCAGCCCATGGATTCAGATTTCTTCGCTGATGAACAAAATTTTTTGGCATTAATCCCAGTCAATGATTTAGAAAGTATTGTGATGTTTGAATTCCAGGGGCACAGAAAATCCGTAAAAATTGAAGTATTGCAACCCTCTTTAAAATCTGAACCGATGAAAGAACGCAGAAAACAGTATTTTGCCGAAATGGCGATGCTGGAATTTGTTAAAGCTGTAAAACTTTATTAAGGCAGATTTAATACAGGCCCACAAGTGTATTGCCCTACGCTGAACCATTTGCTGTTACTGACATTAACCCAGGGCGAATAGCTTCCTGCTGCGACGTGGTTTTGAATAAGAATTTCCTGAATTGTTGAGCTTGTCGCAGCTTGAGGCACGAACGCTTCATACCCATTGCCGCCAATCAAAGTGACTGGTTCAACCAAAGCTAAAAATGCCTGTTGGTTGCTTTTAAGTCCAGAAACCAAATACTTAACATTATAGGACCCATCTGCATTTATTGTGGCCGAACTCAGTTGACAGACTACGCTTCCGCTAGTGCGAACTGCAGCCTCAGAATTCTGCCCAATGCTGATTGTTGTTAAACCCAAAACCAATAATAGACCCATTTTGAAATTAGAAATTTTTTTCATTAAGTACCACTTTTAGAAATAATAAAGCAAATGCTGTGCTTGCCAATTCGAATGCAGAGCTATTCGACCACAACAGTTTGTTTATTTTATTTACAACCAATTATTTCAGTTTGATTATAAGCTTATTAAAAAAAATTATCTGCGACATATAGATTCTAGTTGATTCATTTTTAGAAGTTATTGCTGATGAATTTATCTTAAGCAGTGTTAAGTAAATCTACGCCTCGATGTAAGACTCAGTATAAGATTTAGAATCTGACCCAACTGCGTTAACCTTGTTTTTTAACCAAAGCCCCGATACCATCATCGAAAGCAGATTTCTGAGAGATTTTATTTCTAGCAGTCAGCTTTCTTTTATTTTTCTATAAGTTTTGATCTTAAAAATCTTTATTTATAGAACTAACAACAAGGAGTTCCCCATGAAAACGTCAGTAAACGCGCGTCATTCTGCGTTCAGTTCTGCGATCGATACTAAAGCCCCAAATATTGTTCAAATGACAGATCAATTCGGAAAAGAAATTCCTGTTTCTGAATACTTTGGTTGTCAAACATTTGGCCTTGCGCAGATGCGAGAAAAATTAACTAAAGATGCCTATAATAGTTTATTAAAAACTTTAGACGCTGGAAAAAAATTACCCAAAGAAACTGCCGAGGCCATTGCCTCTGCCGTTAAAGAATGGTCCGTCAGCAAGGGTGTGACTCACTTTTCACATTGGTTTCAACCGATGACGGGGTCAACAGCTGAAAAACATGATGCCTTTATTTCTATTCAACATGCAAATCATTCTGAACTTCGAGTCATCGAGCGTTTCACCGGCTCACAATTAATTCAAGGCGAACCTGATGCATCAAGCTTCCCGTCGGGTGGTATGCGCTCAACATTTGAGGCCCGTGGTTACACCGCTTGGGACCCCTCATCACCACTTTTTATTATTGAAGAAACCAACGGAAAAACACTTTGCATTCCCACGGTATTTTTCGGTTATCACGGCCAAGCTTTAGACAATAAAATTCCGTTGATGCGTTCTGTTGAATCTGTATCAAACAGTGCCTGTGATTTTTTAAAATTATTGGGTGATGTCGACGTTAAAAAAATTCAGACAACTTTAGGTGTCGAGCAAGAGTATTTTTTAATTGATAAAAATTTTGTTGCCTTAAGACCTGATTTGATGATGACCGGACGCACATTGATTGGCGCCCCTGCAGCCCGCGGTCAGCAACTTGAAGATCATTATTTCGGCGCCATTCCATCGCGTGTGAAACATTTCATGCAAGAGGCTGAATTTGAACTTTATAAATTAGGCGTTCCAATTAAAACTCGACACAACGAAGTGGCCCCCAGCCAATTTGAATTGGCTCCCATATTTGAAGATATGAATATTGCCTCTGACCATAACTTATTAACGATGGATGTTTTAAAGCGAATTGCCTTAAAACATGGAATGGTTTGCCTGCTTCATGAAAAACCATTCGCCGGTGTTAATGGGTCTGGAAAACATAACAACTGGTCAATGTCGAATGATAAAGGCGAAAATCTTTTAGAACCCGGCAATACACATCAAAATTTACGTTTTTTAGCCTGCCTTGCTGTCACATTAAAAGCAGTTCATTCAAACGCCGCAGTTCTGCGCGCTGCAATTGCTTCACCAGGAAACGATCACAGACTGGGTGCGAACGAGGCCCCACCAGCTATTATTTCAGTTTTTTTAGGAAGTTTATTAGAGGATATTCTAAATACGATTGAAAAGGGCAATACACTCAAGGGTACGGATCAACAAATTATTGATCTGGGTGTAAATAAAATTCCGAATGTTTCAAAAGATTACACTGATCGAAATCGCACAAGCCCTTTTGCTTTTACTGGAAATAAATTTGAATTTCGTGCTGTGGGCTCGACACAAAACGTGGCTGTACCAATGTCAATTTTAAATGCCGCAGTGGCAGCCTCTTTCACAGAATGTACGAACAGACTGAAAGAATTATTAAAAAAGAAAAAACGCGACGAAGCCGTCATGGAATTAATTAAACAAATCGTTAAAGAAACAAAAAATATCAGATTTTCTGGTAATGGTTATTCTGACGAATGGAAAGTTGAAGCCAAAAAACGCGGGCTTCCGATTTTAAATACGACACCTGATGCTCTGGAGGTTTTCAAAGATAAAAAGGCTGTGCAATTTTTGGTTGATACAAATGTATTAACATCCGAAGAAATCGCCAGTCGATATCACATTGCAGTAGAGCGCTATGTGAAAACTTTAGAAATCGAGCATTTATCTTTGATTGAATTGGCTTGGTCGTATGTGGTACCCGCCCTTGAAAAACAACTTATCAATATCGGTGCCGCTCATAATTTGATGATTTCAAAATTAACAACCAAACTGCATGAAAATAGATTAAATACTTTAGATAAAATTTTTGGCAACGTTTTATCAGAGCTTGAAAAATTTGAAGCCCTGGTTCAGAAATCACAGAAAATTCACGACGAAGAAAAACGCATGTGGGACATTGTTGAAGTTGTTCAACCTGCAACATTTAAATTGCGTGCAGCTTGCGACGAGGCCGAAAAAATTGTCGCTGATGAATTATGGCCACTGCCAAAGTACCGTGAAATATTATTAGCGAATACATTGGCTTAAGAAAATCTATTTCGGCCTTGGCATTTGACAGAACGCACCGGGGCCGCTATCTGCAATATCTGAATAACTAATTTGGTCTTTCGGACATTCACAATAGGTCCCTGGACCGCCTTCTGATTTATCGTAATAAGTTAAATACTCTTTAGAATAAATTTTTTCACAGTTTAACCCGCACAGGATGTGGTTGTTCCGCAGTTCATACAGCGGTAACAGCCCGATTCAAGCCGTGTTTCCCCACCACATTGCGTGCAGGCTGGATATTTATTTGCAATACTGGTCAATGGCTGCGTAAATTTACTGCCATCACGATATATCGCAATTGATTTCAATTTTAAACGCCAGGCCATTTTGTAAATTTTTGAAATATCCTCGACGGTTGCTGCGTGAGGCATATTCACAGTTTTTGAAATGGCACCACTGATAAAGGGTTGCACCGCGGCCATCATAAGTAAATGACCCTCTGGTGCAATTGGCCTATCACCCATGGCCGTTTCGAAAATCTTTGCGTGTTCAGGTTTTAAAACTTTTGAATTATTCACAGATCCGGTGCCTGCAATTTCAGACATTATGTTTTCAATTTCAGTTTCGGAATAATTCAAGTTTTTAAGCGCTCGCGGGACAGATTGATTCACAATTTGAATTGATCCGCCGCCAGATAATTTTTTATTTTTAATAAGTGCATAATCAGGTTCGATACCTGTCGTATCGCAATCCATCACAAGGCCGATCGTCCCTGTCGGCGCGATCACGGTCACCTGGGCATTTCTAAAACCATATTTTTTTCCGAAAATTAAAACATCACGCCAAATGTCTTCACAAATAATTTGAAATTCAACCGGCAGCAGTTGCCAATCAATATTTTTTAAAGAACTTTGATGTTTTAGAATGACCTTTAGCATGACTGATTTATTTTTTTTAAAGCCAACAAATGGTTTTAATTTTTTGGCTAAATGAGCACTTTGCAAATACGCATGTCCTGTCATTAATGCTGTAATTGCTGCGGCCCAAGCACGCCCCAATTCAGAATCATAGGCAATACCTAATTGCATTAATAGACTTCCTAAATTTGCATAGCCCAACCCCAATGGCCGATAATCATGTGAATTTTGTGCAATCAACTTTGTTGGATAACTGGCATAGTCAACAAGTGCCTCTTGTGCAGAAATAAAAATTTTAACGGTATTTAAAAATAAATTGATATCAAATTCGGAATTTGATTTTAAAAATTTAATTAGATTAATCGATGCTAAATTACAGGCTGAATTATCTAAAAACATATATTCTGAACACGGATTACTGGCAAAAATTTGGTCTGTATTAGAACATGTATGCATCTGGTTGATCGTATCGTTAAACTGCACGCCTGGATCTGCACATTCCCAGGCCGACTGACAAATTTTTTGCCACAGCTGTGTAGTTGAGATTTGTTTTATAATTTTCTGAGTCGTTCTTTCGCGCAAGTTCCACATTTTATTTTTTTCTAAGTCATTCATAAAACGATTGGAAATACGAATAGAATTGTTCGAATTTTGTCCCGAGACTGTCCGGTAGGCATCGCCATCAAGATCACTTGAATAGCCAGCTTGTATTAATTTTTGTGCTTTGTGTTCTTCGTTTTTTTTCCATTCGATGAAATCTAAAATCTCTGGGTGATCTATGTCGACACAAACCATTTTAGCGGCACGGCGTGTGGTGCCGCCCGATTTGATGGCCCCTGCTGATTTATCAAAAACTTCTAAAAATGATATCAAACCAGAGCTTGTCCCACCCGATTCTAATTTTTCATACTTGCTTCGTAAATTTGAAAAATTTGTACCTGATCCCGAACCATATTTAAATAGCTTAGCTTCGCTATGTATTAAATTATAGATGGACTCTAAATTATCATCGACAGATTGAATAAAACATGCTGAACACTGTGGATTTTTATAGGCATCTTGTGTGGCTATAACTTGTTTTTCAGACTGGTTCCAGTAAAAATGGTGACTGTTTGATTTGATTTTATAGGTCTCGGACAAACCGCAATTAAACCAGACCGGCGAATTAAATGCGGCCTGTTGATTGAGTAAATGAAGCTTAATATCGTCAATAAAATTTTTGAGCTCTGTCAGTGTGTTAAATAAATCAGATTGCTTTACAGCCGACGTAAGACCCAAACAAATTCGATCAATCAATTGATAAATTGAATTTTCTCTCTTCTCTGATTTGCGAAAATATTTACTGGCCGCTATGTCAACGGCTGTTTGTGACCAAGATTCTGGCGTTTTGACATTCTTCATTTGAAAATATACCTGACCTTCAGGGCTTTGAATGACTGAATTTCTTGTCACAGACTTAACACGTATATTTTGACTCATGATTTATCTTAGACTATAAAAAAACATGACCGCAACTAAAACCAACTTACCTCTGTATTTTGATTACAATTCAACGACTCCGCTAGACCCTCGCGTTTTAGAAATTATGTTACCACATTTAACGACTTTTTTTGGTAACCCCGCAAATCAATTACATGCTTATGGCTGGGCTGCAAAAAATGCCGTAGAACTTGCCACTGAACAAACAGCACACCTGATTGGCGCTAAACCCAATGAAATTGTATGGAATTCAGGCGCCACCGAGGGCAATAATTCTGTGTTTTGGGGTTTGACAAAAAAGCTAAAAAAAGAAGATAAAAAAATCCATTTTATGACCACCGAAATCGAACACAACTCGGTGATAAAGACTTTTGAATATTTAAAATACAGTGAAGGTATTGAGTACACAATTTTACCCGTCGACAGAAAAGGCTTTGTAACAACCGAACAAATTCAAAAAAATATCAGACCCCATACAAAATTAATCAGCATCATGTGGGTCAATAATGAAATCGGAACAATTCAACCCATCGCAGAAATTGCAAATTTGTGCCAACAAAAAAATATTTATTTTCATACCGATGCTACACAAGCTATCGGAAAAGTAGATATTAATTTACAAACCACACCGATCCATTTTTTAACTGCCTCATCACATAAAATGTATGGGCCCAAGGGCGTTGGCTTTCTGTATACCCGCTCGTTGAACCCCCATGTTGAAATTGAAAATTTCTTATCTGGCGGCGGCCAACAAAATAATAAACGCTCGGGCACTTTAAATGTCCCGGCCATTGTCGGCGCCGGTATGGCTTGTGAAATTTCAAAAAATGAATTCGAATCTGAAAATATTAAAAATAAATTCCATCAAAAATTATTTTTAACGGAATTAAAAAAAGAATTCCCAAATCTGATCTTGAACGGACCCGATTTAGAATCGAATAAAAGGTCTGCTATCAACCTGAACATCACCTTCCCAGACCGGCCGATTGATCTTTATATCCAGAAATTGACGGGTCTTGCCTTCAGCCAAGGCTCTGCTTGCCATTCAGGCGAAACATCAATATCACCGGTTTTAAAGGCAATTGGCCTATCCCAGGCAGCTGCCAGCTGCACGGTAAGGCTTTCTGTCGGTCGACTTACAACAGAACAAGATATTTATGCTGCGGTGAGGATATTCAAAACAGCTTTTGCTTCTTAGCCTAGGTCTAACAACTAACCAAAAGGGGTTTTTATGAAAATTATTTCTTTACTAACTGTATTATTTCTAACAGGATTTGCAAAAGCTGATCTGCAAGTATCGCTGACGGGCCGCACCCCGGCATTTGAAACAGAGAGCAGTATCAACTACTATAATTTTGGACGAGTTATCGTTAACTCAATGAGTACGACACAGTATACGATTACAAATACGGGTGCAACTTTTTTACAATTTGCGACGACGAACATGTGGGGCGCAGGTTTTGATTTCAATCATAACTGTAACTTTGGTATGTACCCCGGACAGCGTTGTAATTTTCAAATCAGATTTTGGCCATTTAACGTGGGTCAGTATTCGGGCCAATTTGAAATTCGCTTTTTCGGACCCACACCCTATCCTGAAAGCATCCGCGTAGACCTTTGGGGCGAAGCTGTATATAGATAAATCTCTGTTTTATTAAGACGTTAACCTCTGTATACTAAATCCTATAACATTCCCAAAATACGGTCTTCACAGGACCGTATTTTTGCTTTATACTAAACGCATGATTGAAATCGCCCAAAGCGCGGTAACCCGCCTGCAAAATCTTAAAAAAGAAGAAAACCAACCCACCGATACACCATTGCGTGTCGAGGTAAAAAAAGGTGGCTGTTCTGGCTTGTCATATAAAATGAATTTCGATCAAACCGCCAAAGATGGCGATCAAGTTTTTGAATCTAACGGAGAAAAAATTATCGTCGATGGTGAAAGCCTACTATATCTGATCGGAATGACGCTTGAATACTCGGGCGGACTAAACGGTAAGGGATTTGTTTTTAATAACCCTAACGCAACTAAGAATTGTGGCTGCGGATCTAGCTTTAACGTCTAAGGCTGTTTTAATTACAAAAATAAATTAAATAATAAATCAAAGCTTTACAATTGATCAAATCACTGACAATTTACCCAAACACAAAATACGCAGTCGTCAAAGAGGGTTGTTTTCTTATAGTTGTTTATAAGAAAACTTTTAAAACGCAAGCGTATCAACAAAATACGCTTATAGGTTCGGGCTACAGGCTCAAAACCATTGCCTAAAAACTTAAGAGCGCTTTAAAAAAAGGATTCTCATGAACACAATGCCAGAAGCATCTGTTTTATCGTCGGTTATTGCACAAGAAAATATGCAGTCGCCAGCATCTACAACATCAACAACTGAAATCACAGAAACACCTGTTGAAATCACAAACGATTTCGCAGAATTC
>JAYVKY010000041.1:0-2160 GCA_043767965.1 Pseudobdellovibrionaceae bacterium | reverse complement strand
GAAAGAAATTGCCCATCAGCTTCGCGTAAGAAACGTCGGTGGCATAATTATTATCGACTTCATAGATATGGAAAAACTAGTGCACCGCGAACAAGTGATGCAGGCGTTGGAAGACGACCTCAAAAAAGACAGAAGCCGAACCAATATAATGTCGATGTCAGAACTTGGCTTGGTCGAAATGACCAGAAAACGAATTAGACCAAGCCTTGTAAAAACTCTTTGTAAGCCCTGCTCTTACTGCGACGGAAAAGGTTACATAAAAAGAAAAAACACAATAGCTAATGAAATTTTTAGAGAACTGGAGCGAGAAATAAGCTTGGTTGAAAATGCGAAAAAACCGGGAGTTATTGTTCACTGTCATTCTGAAATTGTTGATTGGGTTTATGAAGGTGAAGCCGAAACACTCGAGGCCCTTGAGCAGCGCCTGGGTCGCTCGATTGCATTTAAAATTGAACCGAGCTATCACACAGAGCAATATGAGATATTTAATGATGATAATTAAATTTCATGTATTACCTCGCGCAGTTCGGTTCAACTTTAAGGATGTCGCGATTTTAGAACCGCGCCAAGCAAATAGAAAAACTACGTTATCTGTTGCAGTTATTTGAGGCTCAGTAACAATTCAGAATTCAAAACACTCTGCAGTTCGAAAGAATTTTTTTTATATGATTTATTAGTGTGTGCCACTATTTGCAGGGCTTTTTCGGGACCTAGTCTTTCTGCAAAAAATAATAAATTTTTAGATATTTGTGTGTCAGACAGCTTCGCTTCAATTAAATATTCTAATTTATTTTCTTTAACTATTGCAAAATCCACCTCACGCTTTTCACGATCACGAATAAACCCAAGCTGGTAACGATAACCCGAGGAATCCTCTAAAAACTCTATTTTTTTTAATATGTGGTTTGCAACTAAATTTTCAAATTTAGCGCCCTCGTCGCCATCAACTTCTGCATTATCATAGAAAAACACTTTAAACGGTTTCTGCAAGGATCTTGCAACATTTTTTGAAATTGGTCTTGTTACAAATATATAATACATTTTTTCTAAGGCTTGAATCCATCGGTTTATCGTAATTTGTGAAACCTGTAGATCTTCAGCCAAATTTGCCACAACAATTAACGACCCCACCCTTTGTTTTAGCAGATCAATTAATAAAGTTAAGGTGCTGATGTTTTTTATATTTTCTAAGTCACGGACATCATCTTTAATAACTTGATCAAATCTTTCTTTGCGCCAGCGGCGTGCCGCAGATTCAGAACCATCTAAAAATGGTTCTGGAAACCCGCCCACGGTCATGAGCCGAGCAAAGGCCTGGCCCGGAGTTAGTTTTGTGGGAATTTCAGATAGTGAAAAGGGGTGTAACCGCCACGAGTGGTAACGACCAGCCATAGAGTCGCCGCCTTTTTTGTATACGTTCAGGCGTGCCGATCCAGTAACTAATATCTGGTGTTTTTCTTTCTCAGTATCATAAAGACCCTTAAGCCAATTTTTCCACTTCGGATATTTATGCAATTCATCAAAGACCAAAAGCTTCTCTGTTTCGCTCCAGCGTTCTTGCAATAAAAGTACGCGGTCCCGATCTCGGTCATAATTAAAATAGTGGCCAGACCCCTTGTTTTCAAGAACTCCCTTGGCGAGAGTTGTTTTCCCACACTGTCTTGGGCCGGCAAGAAAGACCATCTTATTTTCTAGATCCTTTTTAATTAAGTCTGATAAATACCTCATGTGTTAAATATATACTCTAGTTGCTTTTTGTCAAGACAAATATATACTCTAGTTGCTTTTTGTCAAAAGCAGTAGTGAAGCATGAATTAGACAATCGGTAGCATACAGAGCAATATGAGATTTAATGATGATAATTAAATTTCATGTATTACTTTTTCTGAATCAATTCTAAAGCGCGGCCCCCAGGTTCCCTGGTCGGCCTCTTCGCCGACGGAAATAACCATGACAACGCGATCTGAATACTCGAGTGACAATAATTTTTTTACGCGGCGCTCATCAAAACCTTCCATCATACAACTGGCAAAACCCTGAGCCGTAATAGCCAGAACAAAATTTTCTGCGGCAAGAGCCGCTGATTTTATGCAGACCTCCTGAATATCACGAAGTGTGCCGGGGCCACGCATTATTGGTCTGAAGAAGCCGGTAATGAAA
>JAYVKY010000040.1:0-5720 GCA_043767965.1 Pseudobdellovibrionaceae bacterium | reverse complement strand
AATAAACTACAAAACGCATTTGATTTAAACAATGATCCACTTCCCATTGGTAAGGCGCTTGGCATTTGGGGTAAAAACTTACGAACCTCTATGGTAAAGACAACAATTACAAATCCAGATTTAAAACCCTATGCAAGCTATTCAGAGTCAGAAAAGAAATTAACATTTTTTTTAATTAACCCAAGGAATGATTCAAAAGATGTTTCAGTTTCAATTATTGGTCAGAAAGAAATTTTTGTTGATGGTCAGCTCGTCGTTTTTACGGGAAATGGCGTTAATGATGTGGACCCTAAATTTTCTGATCCCAGAAGCCTGCGCATACAAGCAAATACATTTTCTGTAAAGCTTCAGCCAGCATCAATTACAATTATAAATCTAAATGCCGTTGATCAATTTAAAACTGAATAAAAATAATTTTTAATTTCCAGTTTTCAAATATTTTTCAGCTAACTTTGACTTTTTCAAATGTTGTTCTGCCAAGTCGCCATCTAATGTCGAGCGAAGTTTACTGCTTCCATAAAGTTTTTTTGCTTGCGGCGACTTCAATTTAGATAAAGAATTTAAAAGATATTCATGGTTGTCACAGATCCAAATAGCTGGAACTACATATTCGTCAGAGGACTTAGCATCTTTGGGTTGGCAATCATATTTAGGGATTGCCTTTTTGTATAATTTTATAAATTGATTACATCTTATCTCATTGCCTTTTTTACAATCTCGTAAAGAATCATACAAATTCTGACAAATTTTTGGAGCAGGACACTTTACATTGTATTCAGCTAGCGCACCGTGCGTAAGTAAACCTGTTAGTATGATAAAAATAAATTTCATTCTGTATATCTCCATATTTAATAAAAAGCCCCGCTCAAAACATTGAGCGGGGCTTTTTATTAAGATCTATTTCAAAAAACCTTAAACTAACGGTAACGCAACAGAATCCATGTCTTCGTCCTCAGTAACCATGACCTTCCACTTCTTGTAAGCAGTTAATCCGGTACCAGCAGGGATCAAGCGACCCATGATGATATTTTCTTTAAGACCACGTAAATGATCTGTCTTAGAGTTAATAGAAGCTTCTGTTAAGACCTTCGTTGTCTCTTGGAATGACGCTGCAGAAATCCAGCTTTCAGTGCTTAATGAAACTTTCGTGATACCTAATAATAAAGGTACGCAAGTCGCAATTTGTCCGCCTTCTTTAAGAACGCGTGCATTTTCAGCATCAAAAGTTGCTCGCTCGGCCTGTTCGCCACCAAGGAAGCGCGTATCGCCGCCTTCAGTGACTTCAACTTTACGAAGCATTTGTCTGACGATAAGTTCGATATGCTTATCATTGATACCCACACCCTGTAAGCGGTAAACTTCTTGAACTTCGTTAACTAAGTATGCAGCTAATGCCTTAGGACCAAGTACAGCCAATAAATCATGTGGATTTGTTGGACCATCAACAAGCGCTTCACCGGCACGAACGAATTCACCTTCACGGACAGCAACGTGTTTTCCTTTTGGTATCAAATATTCACGTTGTTCGCCAATTTCCGGAGTCACGATTACGCGTTGTTTACCTTTAACGTCTTTACCGAAAGTGATGTAACCATCAATTTCAGAAATAATTGCAGCTTCTTTCGGTTTACGAGCTTCGAACAATTCAGCAACGCGCGGAAGACCACCCGTGATATCTTTTGTTTTCGAAGTTTCACGGTGCATTTTGGCAATAATTTCACCTGCATGAACATCTTGACCGTCATTTACAAGTAATTGCGCCCCAACTGGAATCATGTAACGGGCCGTAATATCACGACCTGGTAACATTAATGTTTTCCCGTTAGCATCAACTAAAAATAATGTTGGCTTCGTATCAGATGATTTCGATTCAGTAATAACTTTAGTCGCAAAACCAGTTACTGGATCGACTTGTTCTGTCATTGTTTTACCTTCAACGATATCTTGAAACTGAATTTTTGCTGTGACTTCTGTGATGATTGGATTTGAATACGGATCCCATTCAGCAACAGCGGCACCTTTAGTGACTTTTTGACCGTCTTTGAAATTTAAAACAGCACCGTAGGCTAATTTGAAATTTTCACGCTCGCGCCCTGTTTCATCAATAACTAAGGCCGCACAGTTACGATTCATAACTGTTAATTTACCAGTTTTATTTACAACACTTTGTACGTTAACCAATTTAATCACACCATCATAACGTGATGTGTGAACAGATTGCTCAACAGAACGAGAAGCCGCACCACCTAAGTGGAATGTACGCATTGTTAACTGCGTACCGGGCTCGCCGATCGATTGTGCTGCAATAATTCCGACAGTTTCACCAAGATTGACTGTTGCACCACGAGCTAAATCACGGCCATAACATTTCACGCAAACACCACGAGTTGCCTCGCAAGTTAAGCCTGAGCGAATGGCAACGCGCTCAATACCGGCGTCTTCGATCTTAATAACTAATGCTTCGTCAATTTCCTGACCCGCTTTGACCAAAACTGCATTTGTACTTGGATCAATAACATTTGCTAATACTGTACGTCCTAAAATACGATCGCCGATACCTTGAATAATTTCACCAGCTTCGTAAATCGGCGTAATTTCAAGCCCCTCAATAGTTCCGCAATCAAGCTCTGAAACAACAACATCTTGTGATACGTCAACTAAACGACGAGTCAAATAACCAGAATTTGCAGTTTTTAATGCTGTATCGGCAAGACCTTTACGCGCACCATGAGTTGAAATAAAATATTGAAGAACTGTTAGTCCTTCACGGAAATTTGCAGTGATGGGCGTCTCGATAATTTCACCCGATGGCTTAGCCATCAGACCACGCATTGCACCCAACTGTCGTAACTGATTGAACGAACCCCGCGCTCCTGAATCAGCCATGATGTATATTGGATTGAATGATGGACCAACAACTTCTTTACCATCTACGATAAATTTTTGTTTTTCAATTTGGCCCATCATCTCTTTAGCTAATTTATCAGAAGTCTGCGCCCAAATATCCACAACTTTATTGTAACGTTCACCATCAGTGATCAAGCCTTCATCGTACTGTTGCTGAATTTCTTCAACTTGCTTTTCAGCACCAGTAATCATGCTTGCTTTTGATTCTGGGATAATCATGTCATCAATAGAAATTGAAAGACCCGCGACAGTTGAATATTTAAATCCCAGTTGCATAATTTTATCAGCTAGAATACACGTCGCTTTTGCACCAGACACACGAAATGTAGTATCGATCAATGATGCGATCGACTTTTTACTCATTGTCGTATTAATAGTCGCAAAAGGAACTTCCTTCGGAACCGCATCTGATAAAATAGATCGTCCTACAGAAGTTTCTTCGACTTTGCCTTTAATCTTCACTTTACATGCTGCTTGAATATCAACGACTTCTGTTTCGTAGGCATAAAGCGCCTCTTGCACTGACGCAAAAGTTTTACCAGTGCCTTTGGCACCTGGGCGAATACGGGTCATCCAATACAGTCCCAAGATAACGTCCTGAGATGGGTTGATAATCGGCTTACCATTGGCAGGATTTAAAATATTATTTGTCGACATCATTAAAACACGTGCTTCAACTTGTGCTTCAACTGACAATGGAACGTGAACAGCCATCTGATCACCGTCAAAGTCAGCATTAAATGCCGTACAAACTAACGGATGTAATTGAATTGCTTTTCCTTCGTGAAGTACAGGTTCGAAAGCCTGAATACCAAGCCTGTGAAGCGTTGGCGCACGATTTAATAAAACTGGATGCTCTTTAACAACTTCAGCTAAGATATCCCATACTTCAACAGTTTCTTGATCAACCAAGCGCTTAGCCTGCTTGATTGTTGTTGCTAGACCTTTTTCCTCGAGCTTGTTGTAAACAAATGGCTTAAATAACTCGAGAGCCATTTTTTTAGGAAGACCACACTGATGTAATTTCAGTGTTGGACCAACAGTAATCACCGAACGACCCGAGTAATCAACACGCTTACCTAAAAGATTCTGACGGAAACGGCCGTGTTTACCCTTTAACATATCGCTTAAAGATTTTAATGGACGTTTATTCGGACCGGTAAAAGTTTTTCCACGTCGACCGTTATCAAGTAACGCATCAACAGCTTCCTGAAGCATACGTTTTTCATTGCGGATGATAATATCTGGCGCATTTAACTCTTGCAGACGTTTTAAACGATTATTTCTGTTGATTACACGACGATACAAATCATTTAAATCCGAAGTTGCAAAACGACCGCCATCCAAAGGGACCAATGGACGCAAATCCGGCGGAAGAACTGGAAGCGATTCCAACATCATCCACTCTGGTTTATTTGTTGAACCTTTGAATGCCTCAACAACTTTTAAACGCTTCGTAATTTTCTTGGTGCCTGCTTCGGATTTCGTTTCTTTAAGTTCAATTCTTAATTTACGAGATAAGTATTCAGGGTCAATTTTTCGTAACATTTCACGAACATATTCACCACCCATACCTGCTTTAAAATTCGGACCAAATTCATTCAGGGCAGCTTGGTAAGCCTCTTCTGAAAGAACAGTTCCTTCTTCTAAAGTTGTCTCCATCGGATCAACAACAAGGTAGGATTCACAATAAAGAACTTTTTCAACATCTTTCAAAGAAAGATTTAATAAGTTACCAATACGTGAAGGCAATGAACGTAAAAACCAAATGTGCGCTACTGGTGAAGCCAGTTCAATATGACCTAAACGTTCACGACGAACTTTAGTTTGCGTCACTTCAACACCGCATTTTTCACAGATCACTCCGCGATATTTCATTCGTTTGTATTTACCACAAAGACATTCGTAGTCTTTGATTGGACCAAAAATCTTGGCACAGAACAAACCTTCACGCTCGGGTTTAAAAGTACGGTAATTGATTGTCTCTGGTTTTTTAACTTCGCCAAATGACCATTCACGTATCATCTCAGGCGAGGCCAAAGAAATACGAACAGCATCAAACGAAAGTGGATCTTTAGGCTTATCGAAAAAATTTAATAAATCTCTCATGTCTTATACTCCTAATTAAATTATTATGTTGAGTCAGTGTTGAATCACAGGGGCTGCTGGCAACTCGGTACTTGGATCAACCATGTTATCGCCACCGCTATCAGTTAAAATATCCGATTCAACGAGTTCGATGTTCAGAGCTAATGATTGAAGCTCTTTAATCAGAACGTTGAATGATTCAGGTAATCCTGGCTCAAGAATATTTTCACCACGCACGATACTTTCGTACATACGAGTTCTTCCCGCGACGTCATCTGATTTTACAGTTAAGAATTCTTGTAATGAATATGCTGCACCATAAGCCTCAATAGCCCAAACTTCCATTTCTCCGAGACGCTGACCACCAAATTGTGCTTTACCACCCAGAGGCTGTTGAGAAACCAATGAATAGGGTCCTATAGACCGGGCATGAATCTTTTCTTCAACCAAGTGATGAAGTTTTAACATGTACATGATACCGACTGTAACTTGGTTCGCGAAAGGCTCTCCAGAACGACCATCAAATAAAATTGATTGTGTCGATGCAAGCTCGGCCTTTTTTAATAATCCGCGAACGTCGGCTTCACTGGCTCCGTCAAATACCGGAGTTCCAACGTGAATACCGTCTTTTAATGCATTTGCCATTTTACGCAAAGAAGCCTCGTCTGATTTATCAATTTTTTCTGATATTTCAGAGTCTTCGTAGATGTTTTTCATTTTTGTAC
>JAYVKY010000039.1:0-5987 GCA_043767965.1 Pseudobdellovibrionaceae bacterium | reverse complement strand
TTTTTTACCAATAAGAATTTCTTGAAAAATCCCAATCACTGCAAGCACCCAAATAATTCCGAAGAGCGTCCAACCCCAGACGCCATGTAGCGTGATCAGGGCAAATGGTGTATAGCTTCCTGCAATTAGTAAATATATCGAAATATAATCGAGTTGTCTGAAAATATCTTTAGTCTTACTCATTCGAATGCTGTGATAAATGGTTGATACTGAATACAATAATATTAATGTTGCACCATATATACTAAATCCTATGATTTTCCAGATATCAGCTTTATCGATGGCAATAGCAATCAATAGACTGACGCCAATGATTGCCGCAATAACCCCGGCTAAATGAGTTAGACTATTGAATTTTTCGCCTTTGTACATTTAGCCTCTGTTGTGTTTTTTATTTGATGCTATTTTTGAAATTTCTTTTTCTTCAAGCACAGATTTGAAATGTTTGCGAAACATCATTTCACCGAGGGCTGAAGATTTGACAGTCCACTTCTGAATATTCACCGTAATAGCAGCAATAGCAACTTTGTTATCGCCATCCGAGGCGTAACCCACAAACCAGTCAGTGCGACCCTTGGGATTTGTTCCTGAAAAGTGACCGGTTTTTCCGCCCATTTCAATTTCCTTGAATTTTTTCTCGCGCATAATTTTTCGAAATGTTTTTCGAGACGTACCGGCAAGAACTGTTTGCTCCATCATGCTTTGTACTTTTGCGGCCGATTCGACAGAAATAATTTGCAGGTTTTCAAAAGGCTCGGCTTTATAGACAACTTGTTTATTCGAATCGGTTAATTCTTCGACGATATAGGGGTGATTCATTCGGCCTTCATTGACAATTGATGCGGCAATCATAGCGCCGTGCACGGGGCTCATTGTATTATAGCGATTGTAACCCGAAGCCACCTGAGTCAGTTCAAACCCTTTGTTTAAAGGTATTTGTGCTTTTGACTGCTCAACGGGGAAGTCAGATAAAATTTCTGTGTTAAACATAAATTTTTCAGCGTACGCATTTAAAACCTGGGGCTCTATATTTTCAATCGCAAGTCGTCCAAAGGCTGTATTAATCGATTTTGCGAATGCATCTTTCAAAGAAATAAACCGAGTCCAACGATTCACGGTTTCAGATAAAACATTTCGCTTGTAGAGCGTATAATTACCACCATTATAAGCAATTTTATGATCTGGATTTATGCCAGAATGATCAATGGCGGCAGCGGCTGTGATCACTTTAAATACGCTGGCCGCAGGAAAAGTAGCGCGCAAATTAAGATTGCTTGCATTAGGATCTGACTTTTGAAAACTTGACATTGCTAAAATACGACCAGTTTTTGCTTCGATCATAAAGATAGCGCCGTAATCGGGTTTGTATTTTTTCAGTAGGTAGTCAGACTCTTTTTGTAGGCTTGTATCCAGCGTGTAGTTGATACTGAGTTTAGTTTTTTCATTATTAAAATTAAATTCAGTTTCAATTGGAAGTTGATTGTTTTTAATGGACAGCCCAAGGCTGTCAGAAATTTGCTTGCGCACCGATTTATTTGATTCCGGCGAATGATCTGCGGTTTCTGTTTTTTGGTCAGTAAAAAATAGGAAAGCAGAAAGTAATAGTGCAAGTGGTATAAGTAATAATTTTAACATAGTCGAGTTTCACATGTTGTAATTGTCATTTATACATCGTAACATCAAAAAAAAGATATTCTCAAGGCCAGAACCGAGTTAAATTAAAAAATATGAAAACTAAAGACAGAATTTTGATCGGAGCACTGGGGCTGTTTAATGCCGACGGCGCAACTGAAGTTACAACGAATGATATTGCTCGTGATTTAAAAATGAGCCCCGGGAATTTGTATTTTCATTTTAAAAATAAAGAGCAAATTATTCGTGAAATTTTTAAAAAAATGGCAGACGAGACAATTACCGTCTGGAAACCGCAAACACGAATGGCAAAGACCAAACAAAAAATTCAGCTGATTGATTTTGTTGATCGTAATTTAGGACTTTATTGGAAATATAGATTTTTTCATCGAGAGCTTTATATTCTTAGAAAAAAAGATCCCGAACTGTCGAAGCTTTGGCATAAGCACCTTAAAAAAACCAGTTTAATGATGATTATACTTTATAAACACTGGGTTAAATCAGGGCACATGGTGCCGATTCATTCGAAATCCGAGTTGGAATTCGTAGGAGAGCTTTTATTCATAGCCTCGAATAGCTTTATGCAATTTTTTGAAACTGTTGACCGCGGACCTGTGCCGAATATGAAAACGCTTGAAAAAGCCCGTCATCATATTTTACGAATGTTGATGCCTTATTTAAGTGATGAAACTAAAGACGGTTTTGAAAATTTTTTCAAAACCTAAATTTCAGTTCAAATACATTCGACCTGAGATGAATAAAACTGGCTATTATTTTGCTTTCATAACATTGCTCAGGCATGGGGGTTTTATGAAGGTATTTGATCGGTTATTTTTATTTGGGGTTTATACGTTTTTCTTTATTGGTATAATATCATTTGGTGCTTATGCAAAGCCTGCTGATTGTACGCAAATTATAGAGCAGTTACAGCAGATGAAGGCCGCTCAGGCCTCTGTTCAAGAAACATTGATTTCAAATCACGAACTGATGGCTCAAAGCCTAGAGAGTTATTCTGAAGCATTACTCGACTCTGCAGGTCGCGCTCATAAGACTATTTCTGAAAATATGAACTCAGCTGCAGCTTTGTTGAGGCAGCGCGCCATAAAGGCTCAAAATATTTCAAAAAAGCTAGAAACTCATACCGAAGATCTGATAAAATCTGTAGATAAGTGTATTAAGTAAGCAGAAATACTTAACCACACCGATATAACGCGTATAGTTAATACCTTTGGCTATTGCTTTACTTAATAAATTCAAATATTTACGTAATTTCATTTCTTTTAAGATTTTTCGTTGCAAAAAATACAAAATTACATTTATATGGGGCAGTTCCATTTTGGAACTTAAGTTATTGGCATGTATGCCGATAAGACGCAACCGATAATTAGGTCGCGATAATTGGGTCAGCATAGCTGGCTTATACACGGAGGGTTTATGGCAAAAGTAACGAATTTGAGAGAAACAAATTTGAAAGTTGCAAATCTTAAAGCAACTCAACCTGTTGCAAAGTCAGATCAAAAAATAACTGACAAGTTCGTCTCAGAATGTCGCGAGAAATTATTAACAACAAAAGCTGATTTGTTAAACCGGGTGAAAGAGGCCCGTGGCAAGCTAGATCAAGTAGAGCGCGGTGGCGATGAGGCTGATCAGACAATGAGGATTTTAGCCGAACAAGAAGTTATGAATTTAACCGATCGATTACGTTCACAGTTACTTGAAGTCGAAAGTGCTTTGGGTCGCATCGAGGGTGGAAACTTTGGCGTATGCGAAGAAACTGACGAGACAATTGAAACCGAAAGACTGCGCGCAATTCCTTGGACACGTTTAAGTATCGAGGGTGCTGAAATTCGCGAATCGATGACAAAAAGATACGCCAGATCTTAATTTGATTCTTTCATTATTCTCCAAAATAAACTGAGGTTAAAAGACAAAAATACGTGTGGTGTATTAAGTCTAGACAGCCTATTGCTATAAATTTGATTTAGCGCAGGAATAAAACGTGCTTGATAGTATGTGAATACATATTTGAAAGAGGTTTGCCCGTGCGAAAAATCAATTTAATGAAGCTTATTTCAGTTGGTTTGCTCATTGGGCAATTGGCTTACGCTGAAGATAAAACAGCCGTCGATTGCAACACGCTGACCACAAGAACTGAAATTTTTAATGGCAAATCATACACTAAATATAACGTAGTCCGTTCAGAGTACATGCACTGTGAACAGATTCAGGCGACACGTCCCCTAATGAATTGGAAAGTTAAAAAAGTTGCTTGGTCAGCGCAAGACGAATTAAATTTCGGTCTATTTTTAAAAAAAATTGGTACAAGTAAATGTAATACGACTGACAAATGTTTGGCCGGCGAGGCGAATATTTTAAGAACTGAAGAGGATATGCGCTTTACGCATTATTCTGATTGTGCGGATTTTCCATATTATTTAAGGTCGTATTTTGCCTATAAAAATAATTTGCCATTTTCGATGGTGACTTCATTTCACCAAGCTCCATACAGTGAAACCCAACTTATTCAAATTGCGGCAGAGCGAGCAAAAATTTTAGCCGACAAAGGTGAAGCTTTTGCCATCAAGTTTGACGAGCAATTAAATGATTCTAGGTATTCACGTAATGGAAATATCCCGGACGCAAAATTAAATGTGCCCTCAACATCGGGTGCAGTTCGTGATTTTACAGTCTTGGGCCCCAAAATTATGGATCAAGTTTCTTCGGGAACTCTTCGAATGCTCAACGGTGCAAAGGGATCTATTGAGTCAGATTTTTATTCTCCGGCGGTAACAAAAGAGTCGATTAAAGCGGGCACAGTTTTATATAGTGTTGCAGGGCACGTAGCGATTGTTTACGACGTGACTGCTAGGGGCGAAATTTTATTTATTGATGCTCATCCTGATAATTCGGTTACACGCGGAGTATTTACTGCCGATTTTAAATTAGTTAAATCAACCTATGGTGGTAATTTTAAAAATTTTAGACCAGTTCAAGTTATTAATCCTGAAATAGATCAAAATGGCGTAATTATAAAAGGTCAAGTTGTTGTAGCAAGCGATTCGCAGATTATTGATTTCTCAATGGAGCAGTATGAGGGCCTTGGAAAAACTGCGACGAATGAGACAATATTTAAATTAGCTGCCAGTGATACAAGGTTGGTTAGTTTCTATGACTGGGTTAAATTTAAATTATCTGGTGGTTTATACAGATTAGATCCTATCGCTGAAATGAAAAACGAGATGGGTCAATTGTGTTCAATGGCGCAAGACCGCGTTGCTGCAGTTCAGGTTGCAGTTGATAATCAAGTGCATCGAAAAAATCACCCAGATACTTTACCGCAAAATATTTTTGGTGCAGATGGCGAATGGGAAGCCTATTCAACACCAGGACGAGATTTAAGATTAAAATTAAAAATTTTAAGTGTTCCGGATTCTGCCAAAATATGGATGAGCCGTTATCTTGCAAAAGACCCGTTGATGTCTTACCAGGGACAAAATTTAAAAATTGATTTAATTAATGCTTACAAATCGGCCGTGGCCTCATGCCAAATTACATTTAAGAATTCAGCGGGCAAAGACACATCGATCGGCCTAGAGGCCCTTATTAATCGAGTCGCCAAAATTGCGTATGACCCGTATCTTTGCCCAGAAATTCGTTGGGGTGCCTACAAGCAAGAAGAGCTCGCTTCGTGTGTGGATTCGCAAGAAAAGCGCGAATGGAATGATCTGCAACAGTTCTTAAGAAATAATTTAACAAAAGATACAGAAGCTTTTCATGGATTTACATTAGATCAATTGCGCCAAATGAATGAGCGCAAAGAAGTTGATAACAATTCATCATCCGAAAGATACAGAATTACGCCGAAGCTTGAGGCGATGTAATAAATTATTTGTTTGTTATAACGCTCCAGCTGCACAGTTTGTAAAGCATGCGTGCGCCGACATTACCGTCCCATTCAGCGGTATCGGCATCGCCGGTTGATACCTCGTTCAAATCAAAGCCTACGATTTGGCGACCGCTTTGCGCCAATAAATTAAATAAAAAGAACACCTCGTCTGCTGATAAGCCACCAATCACGGGTGTGCCGGTTGACGGGCAAAAGCGTGGGTCAAGCCCATCGATGTCGAACGAAATATAAACTTTTTGTGGAAGCTCTGAAATGATATCTGCCGCGACCGAGGCCCAGCTTTCACCTTTTAATAATCGCTGTTTTACACCGATATCAAAAAAAGTTTTAATATCACTGCGTGATTGAATAAATTCATATTCTTCTTCGCAGAAATCGCGAATTCCGACTTGAACTAATTTTTTCGGGCGTGAGCCTTCGGGCAAATTCATCACGTTATACATGATCG
>JAYVKY010000038.1:0-2284 GCA_043767965.1 Pseudobdellovibrionaceae bacterium | reverse complement strand
GACAGCATTGTCAGATTCACTAGATCTGTAATTTGGTATAATATGAAACTTTTGAACTTCATCATGTGCCTTATCAACATTTGTATCGATAACAAACTGTTTGCCTTCGTATTTAGACTGGGCCGAAGCAATAACTTCACCACTAATTTTATTTGCTTGTTTATCAAAAAACAATTTTGTCGTATCTAGTTCACCAAGCTCTGCTGCTTTTAAAAATTTTTGATACCCAAAATCTTTAATTGTATCTTTTCGTTTCATCTCCCATGTCTGTACGAAAAAGATCGACATGATGATAACTAAAAACCATAGAAGAATTGTTTTCTGATTCATTTTCATAAAAAACCTCTGTTGTGAAAATAATAAAAAAAATTATTAAGTTCTGAAATTGTTACCTTTAGATACTACCATGATTTGCTGTGCGTTAATAACCCAATTTATGCATAATAATTCAAATTTGTATTCTTTTTGATTTTTGTCGAGGCGTTTATTTATTTCTTGTAAGTTTCCAGTCGTAAATTCTGTTTTTTGAAAGTACGAGACACATTTTGATAGAACTTTTAGCTGGTCTTTCGTAGAGAGACTAAAAAACCACATCCTTTGTAATAAAATTTGATCTGTTTGAAATTGAATATTCAAAACAAGATCGTCATCTTGTTTGATCAGTCTATCCAAAGAATGAGCTAACTGATGAACACCACCCTGATGCTTCTTGTTTAACGCTGGAAGCCATTCATTACGTATCCAATTTCTAAGATACCCGCTTTCAGCATTTGTTGGGTCATCAATCCATTTTATTTTTTTTGATAAAGCGTAATCTAAAATCTCGTTTTTTGAAAAATCTAAAAAAGGCCTAAAAATTTCAGTATTATATTGCTGAAATGCAAGCAGCCCGTCAACGCCTGTTCCGCGTATCATTTTAATTAATCTGGTCTCGAGCACATCATCAAGATGATGTGCTGTGACAAAAACAGAGTTGGCGGTTTTGTGCTGCGCAAAGAATTTTTTTCGAGCATCCCTAAACTGTGCTTCTGATTTTAATTCTGCATCTGATTTTTCAATAATACAGAGAATTTCTTCAATTTGACATTTTTTTTCTATCAAATGTTTTACTTCATCTCGATAAATTTTATTTTCAAAATCACCATGGTGAAAATGTAAAACTTTGATGTTTTTTTGTAAATTCAGATGACAAAAAACATCAAAGAGCACCATCGAATCAAGCCCCCCAGAAACTGCTAATAAAAGCTCTTTCTGATCAAGGCCATTGTTCTTAATTTTTTGCCAAACTTGATGTTCAAAATTATTCCACATCTGTACCCAAACTTAGCAATGACTAATCATTTTTTTTAATAACTTCAATTTCTGCGGAAACTTTAAATTTATGATTTTCTGCAAATTTTGAGAATTCATTAACGAAATCAATTTTTTGAATTAAAGAAATCATCTCATTGGTTGCGCGCAATGTGATATCATCTTTTGTCTTTAGGACCTGACTGACAATTGTTCCTAAAAGTTCTTTCGATATTTCAGTGGGTGAACCCGCTGTTAATATTTTTTTTAAGGTTTCTGTTAATTTAGGATCTTTTTTTTCGTCATTATTTGCCATAAATTTGTTTGATCCTTGTTTTGAAATTTGCAATCAACATTGGTAAATTAACTTTAACGACTTGGTCAGCCATAAATCCTGGAACAAGCATTCCAAAGGTCGCCTCGATTTTATAGTCGACTTTACAGTGATCACCTTGGGGGACTATATCCCAAGACCCTCTCATTGTTTTAAACATTTCGCCGCTAAGGAAAGTAAAAACGACAGATTTGGGCGCTTGTTCTTCGACTTTTAATTTATATTTAAATGATTTTACGATTGAAACAGCATATTCCATTTCTTTTTTATCACCCTCATTTTTTGTGATCTTGACAGAGCTGACCCCAGTAATAAATTCGGGGTATTTTTCATAATCTGAAACGATTTTAAAAAACTCTTCCGCTTTACAATTAAAAACTTCTGATGTGTGTGCCGATGCCATAAAAACTCCTTTAATTTTTTTTAAATAATGCGTCTGCCGCTGCTTTTAATTTTGCTTTTTCATCTGTAGGGCCGACACCTTTTCTGACTTGAAAGAAGTCACAAAAATTTGATCTGTCTTTTTCTTTGACAACATCGGCAGATGGCTCGCGGCAATCATTATAAGCTTTCGTATCATAAAAATGACAGTTTTTACAACAGTGCAGATCTGCGTGACATGAAAAGCATTCATCTTTTCGGCCCACTTTGCCCGTTAGG
>JAYVKY010000037.1:0-4491 GCA_043767965.1 Pseudobdellovibrionaceae bacterium | reverse complement strand
CCCATGCCTTTGATCATACGACCTGGCACCATCCAATTTGCGATATTGCCAAATTGATCGACTTCCATTGCGCCTAAAACTGTTAAATCAATGTGGCCACCACGTATCATGGCAAAGCTATCTGCACTTGAAAAAAAACTTGCTCCTCGAGCAGTCGTGATTGTTTGCTTACCGGCATTAATTAGATCTGCATCAATATTTTCTTCTGTTGGAAAAGGCCCCATACCTAAAAGCCCGTTCTCGCTTTGCAACATAACATTTTTTGATTCAGGAATATAATTTGCAACTAGAGTCGGAATACCGATGCCTAGATTTACTGTATAACCATCTTGAACTTCTTCAGAAATTCGTTTTGCGATTTGCTCACGAGTTAATGGCATATTTAATTTCCTTTAGTAATAGTTCTCTGTTCGATGCGTTTTTGATAATTCACACCTTGAAAAATACGTTGAACGTAAACGCCGGGCGTATGAATTTGATCAGGCTCAAGTGTTCCTATTTCGACAAGTTCTTCGACCTCAGCCACGGTGATTTTACCTGCTGTTGCGATCATCGGATTAAAATTTCGAGCTGTTTTACGGTAAATTAAATTTCCGAATTTATCGCCTTTCCAGGCTTTTACAAAAGCAAATTCACCAGTGATCGCTTTTTCAAGTACATATTCGCGGCCATTGAATTCACGTATTTCTTTTCCGTCAGCGATTTTTGTACCTACGCCAGTCGCAGTAAAAAAAGCAGGGATTCCGGCTCCGCCAGCTCTAAGTCGTTCGGCCAGTGTACCTTGGGGGCAGAATTCGAGTTCTAATTCACCATTCATGTATTGTTTTTCGAATGTGGCATTCTCGCCAACATAAGACGACATCATCTTTTTGATTTGTCGTGTTTGTAAAAGTAAACCTAAGCCAAAATCATCAACACCTGCATTGTTTGAAACACAAGTGATATTTTTAACACCTGAATCCCGTAGTGCTGTAATACAGTTTTCAGGAATTCCGCACAAACCAAAGCCTCCGACAAGATAAATTAAATTATCTTTTACATCATGAAGGGCTTCTTTTGCAGAGGCATAAACTTTTGTAGACATAATTAATATTTTTCGATGATAACTGAAACTGCCTCGCCGCCACCGATACACAGCGTTGCTAAACCACGACGTGCATTTTTTGTATGTAGACCGTGAATCAGTGTTGTAAAAATTCGTGCACCGCTGGCTCCGATTGGGTGACCTATGGCAATTGCTCCGCCGAAAACGTTAATGCGATCCATAGGAATTTCTAAAGTTTTTTGGGCTGCCATAGTGACATTGGCGAAGGCCTCGTTGATTTCAAATAAATCAATATCTGAAATTTTAAGATCAGCAATTTCTAAAGATTTTTTAATCGCGCCGACAGGTGCTGTTGTAAAATATTTTGGATCTTGTGCAAAGGTGGCTTGTGAAATAATTATTGCTAATGGTTTTAAACCGCGACGCTTGGCTTCGGATTCTGACATCAAAACAATCGCAGCAGCACCATCATTAATTTTTGACGCGTTGGCCGCAGTGATTGTTCCGTCTTTTTCGAAAGCTGGTTTTAGTCCTGGCATTTTATCAAACAGGGCTTTACCTGGTTCTTCATCGGTATCTATAACAGTATTTCCTTTTTTGCCTTCGATAGTGACCGCTGCGATTTCATTTTTGAATGCTCCATTTGCAATACTAGCTTGTGCTTTTTTGTAAGAGGCTATGGCAAATTCATCTTGAGATTCTCTGCTGAATGAAAATTCGCGCGAACAAATTTCAGCGGCGTTTCCCATATGAAAATTATTATATGGATCCCACAATCCGTCTTTGATCATTGAATCAATCATCGAGACCGAGCCCATGCGGTAACCGTTTCGTGAATTTTCTAAAAGATGCGGGGCAAGGCTCATGTTTTCTTGTCCGCCAGCCACGGCCACAGTGTTGTAACCAAGACGTATTCCGTCGCTGGCCAGCATCACTGCTTTAAGACCAGAGCCGCACACTTTGTTAATTGTTAAGCAAGGTGTTGAACTTGAAAGTCCTGCATAAAGCGCAGCTTGTCTTGCCGGAGCTTGACCAGCACCAGCCGTTAACACTTGGCCCATGATAACTTCATGAACATCATTCAGATTTAAGTTTATTTTTTCCAGTGCGGCTTTTATAGCAACGGCACCTAAACGAGGTGCCGGTACGGTTGAAAGCATACCTTGAAATGATCCAACTGCTGTTCTTTGGGCTGATACAATTACGACATTTTCCATGGGGTTCTCCGATATGTTAACAAATCAATTTGAATGAGTTATAAAATAAAGTTGACAGAGTTTGTTTTATACCGCAACGCTAATTTTATATGGCAAAAAAACCAAATCAAAAAACTGAAGATAAGTCTAAAAATAATGCAAAATCAGCCTCAAAAGCCGATACAATTGCTAAGAAGGCTTCGATACCAACAAAAGACGATTCAAAATCTACTAAAAAAGATGCAGATTCGAAAACTGGTGATTCGAAAGCTGGTAAAATAGCATCTTCTGCAATAAAAATTGACGCAAAACCGCAAACTTTAAAACAGGCTGCAAAGTCAAAATTGAAGTCTAAAACAAAAAAAAATGATAAGAAGCAAGAAGACGAAATCGAAGATGATCTTGATGATGATTTCGGCGAATCAGAAATAGCCGAATATGAAGATGATCTAAAGGCCGTCGAAGATGATGAAGATGACGATAACCTTGATGAATTTTCTGAGGATGACGATTCCGAATCAGTCGCCGCTGAAATTTACTTAACAGATTCAGAAGGTCGCAGACTTTGCCGAGTTCGTGATTGTGATCAGGTCGCTATTGTTGATGGCTATTGTCGGTATCACTATTTATTATTATGGCAAAAAATTCAAATCCGAAAGGTCATTTTAATTGATGATAAGCTTGAAAAATATATCATCGCATTAACAACGCGCTATCCGGATAAATTTCTAGAGATGATTAAAAAAGATTTAAAAACTGAAAAAGATTTTTTAAGTTCAATTGCAGAACTTGAAATTGATGAATCGGTTGTGGCTGATGAAGCTGGCGATGACGATGCACAATCTTTTACAGATGAAATTCGTGGTACCGTTGAATCAACAGCTATGGATGATGACGGGGATTACTAATTCGAAGTCTAGTTAAAGCAGAAATAATAATTTTATTTATCGGCGTACTGTTAAGTGCGCTGATGTTTAAAACCCTGATGCTTCATCCAGATAATACACAGTTGATGGACAAAGCTGTGAAGCTTGTACAAACAAACCAATGGACAAACTTCGGCAACAGGTCGACAAAAGTGGGGTCTATCCCTGGAACTTTTTTAACAGCTGTGACGGGGCTGCCTATGAAAGTCTATTTTTCGCCGTATTCAGCCATGGCTTTGATTCTAATCTTTCAATTTATTAGTTATTTATTACTTCGTAAAACTGGCTTTTTAATTCAAAGTAACTTCTCTGTTATATATTTAGGTATATTTTTTTGGTTGAACCCCTGGCGGGTTGAACAATCTGAATTGTATAATCCGGCCTACCTTTTTTTATTTTCGACAGTACATTTATATACAGCTTTAAAAATGAAACATAAAAATTTTTGGACAACGTTTATTCACGTTATCGCTATAGGTTTATGTTTTCAGACACATTTTTCATTTATAATATTGGTAATTGTGTCTTTAAGTTTATTTGTAACAAAACAAATCAGGATAAACTGGAAAGGTTTTTCTGCGGCAACTGTGTTAATTATTTTATCGTTAATACCATACGTGATCGACAAATTTTCAAGTACAGGTGTTGAACAAAATATTGATCTGACAAAAAGTGATTCTTATTTAGGTCGAAATTTTATTTTAGTTTATCCCGTCATTAAATCACTGATTTATTTTTTCAGAATGGGATCTGTGTATTTTGGTCGGCATATTTTTTCAGAAATTCAATTTGAATGGATTTTAAATGATTCTGTTCGCGTCATAGTTTCGAATATTTTTCATGTTTTAAAATGGATTTTAGCAGCAGCAAGTTTAATATTTAGTTTTTATGCCATAGGTTCGTTTTTAAAAAAATACCCTTGGCGTGAAAAACTAAAGCTGAAACAAAGTTTAGAAGACAATTCAAAGCAAAGATTTTTAAATTATTTTTTCTTGATGTTTATTTCCGTGTTTGTTTCGGCCAGTCTGTCGCCGGTTGAATTTAATCATTGGCATTTTATTTTGTGTTTTCCGGCGATTAGTTTATTTATGATCTTTCAAATTCAGAAATACAATTTTGACAAACGTTGGATATATTCAGTGCTGGGTCTATTTATTGTTTGGAATATTTTTTCAGCCCTTGGCAGCCGAAGCCATTCGTTTAAGAATGATTACGAAGCTGATTTTTTTCGGCACTATCAAATTCAAAGGTCTAGTCCTGTTGAAAACTAAGTTTAATAATTTATAATAATTTCTGGGGTGCTTCAATGAATTCGCCAGCAAAA
>JAYVKY010000036.1:0-6643 GCA_043767965.1 Pseudobdellovibrionaceae bacterium | reverse complement strand
TTAGACCAAAATTCTAACGAGATATGGGCTTTCACTGAAGATAATTCAGGCGATATTGTTAAATTCGCAGATTACAACCAATGGCATGATTGGTATGCTGAATTAAAAACAAAAAAAACCTCATCCGTACCAAAAACAAATGCAGCCTATCAAAAAAATTCTTCAAATAAGAAATTATCTTATAAAGAAATTCGTGAACTGGATACGATGGAATCTGATATTGCTGCTAAAGAAATTGAACTTAAAAAAATGCAATCCGATCTGGTATCGCCCGAGTTCAGTTCGGATTTTAAAAAGCTTTCTGAATTATCAACATCTGTATCAGCTCGTGAATCTGAAATTCAAAAAATGTACCTGCGCTGGCAAGATTTAGAAGCACGAAAATAATAGAAGTGTAGAACTTTTTTTCGTTTAAGAGCACTTTGTAACTGTATTTTACATCCTGAAATTGATCCGACAAAGTGTGCTGGTTGTGCAGCCTGCACCACTGTATGCCCCGAGGGTGATATTTTAAAAATGGTCGGGCACAAAGCCCAACTGGTTAGCCCCACTAAATGCGTTGGACATGGTGAATGCGAACGGGCTTGCCCAATGGATGCCATCAAATTAGTTTTCGGCACTAAGACGCGTGGCATGGATATTCCTCGGCTTTCAACAAATTACGAAACAAATGTGAAAGGCCTATATATCGCAGGCGAATTAGGCGGCATGGGCTTAATTCGTAATGCTATTAAACAAGGTATTTCTGCTGGCCAACATGCTGTGAAAAATTTAAATACCACCAAAACCGATTACGATCTTTTAATTGTAGGTACTGGCCCTGCTGGAATTGCTGCAAGCCTGACAGCGATCGCAGAAAAAAAATCTTACTTGTGTATTGAACAGGGTTCAATGGGGGCACTGTTATAATTTTCGCGACAAAAAATAGTTATGAGTTAACACATTTTTAATTTCGGGCAACGCATCATCTTGTGATACTGCAACCACTTTATATTTTGGGTTCATTTGCACAAATTTGGCCAACGATGGAATTTCTTGAATACACGGCGGGCACCATGAAGCCCAGAAATTGACAATTAAAAATTCAGGATGGCCCATTTTTTCTTGAACCTGAAAACCATATATATTTTTAGAGCCCAGTACCTTTTGTATGTCAGGATTTATCATAGCTTGCTTTTTTAAAAAGAACGTCACTACACCCATGCCGATGACAACCGTCACCACAGTTATTATTAAAATATTTTTTTTCATGTTTATAAAAAATACACGTAACACAATCGATTGACAACCCAAGAGTGTCAATTTTTTGTACGTTCTTAACCATTTTACACAGAGAAAAATATATTTCCGAAATGCCAGGCATAGCATGATAGCCTTTTGCCAAACGGAGGCCTTATGAAATTAATTTCAAAATTAGATCTAACACTGACAGCTCTGTTATTAATGACTGCTTGCCAACAAGATCGTAACAATTTTTCAGTGCCGATGATGTCTCAGCAGGAAACGCAACCGCTGAGCGAGCTTCCGACAACTTATGAAGATCCTGAATCGATCCCCGAGCAGACTGATTTGCCCGTAAAATCTGAAGCTGCACCCGTAAAACCTATCGAAGTCGCACCCCAACTACCAACGGCACAAGTGGAATCAAATGATCAAACACAGTCTGTCTCTGTCGAAAAAAAATCTGACGACAAGCCTGTAAAAAAAACGATACTAACAGAAGCATCGAAATTTATTCAAACCGCTTATAACGTCATGATTAAAGAAGGCAAAAAGATTGGGACTCCGTGCAATTTCTATTTACAGCGGGTCCTTATTCGTTTCGGTTTTAAACATGCTGACTTTGTCGCAAATGATTTTGATATTTATGCAAAAAATAATTTTAAATCCTACAAACATGAAGATTTTAAAATTGATGCCACTCGGTCTGACAAAGAAGCCCTACGTCAATATTTGTGGTCTTACGAAGAAAGAACTCCATTTATTTTACAATGGACACGCAGTGGCAACTACGGTCACGTCGCAGTTTTAGAGCGAATTAAAGATAATCTTGTTATTTACCAAGCCAGTATCGGCATCCACAGCGCACGGCGTGATCTGACAACCATTCAGACGTTACTTAGCTCTAAACATCGTGCACAGTTGACTGTCTATTCAGAATTTCAATAACAACCTGCAATATCCTGTGCTAACTCGTGACCTTGAACAATTATTTAGATGCAATAGATCCATCAAGGAGAACCTTACATGAAGAACATACTTACTCTGACAGTTATTTTACTTGCCCTTACTGGCTGCTCTGATAATAAAAATAAATTGCCAGAAAATGCGTTCAATTCAACAAACTCAATTTCTCAAATTTCTTCTTGGGCTCCGCTGGCAAAAAATCAAACCCAACCAGTCATCCAAATTGTTAATCAGTACAATCAACCCATTTCTGATGCCAAAGTTCTAATTGGTACTGCCGAAGGGTCCCCTTTTAAAAATAATTTATTTCGATCAGATAAAAATGGATACATTCAAAATTTAAATGATTGGACGACCACAGAACATGTCACCGCAGATGCGAAAGGTTTCGTTCGTCAAACATTACTTAATCAACCACCGGGTCTGATTACTATAAAATTAAATCCTGCCTACTTTGTAACAACTGCGACAATTAGCGGTCAGGTAACGCAGTTACCTGTTGTCAATGGCGACAAAAATATCGATTTCGGCATAGTGATGTCAGCACTGACACGATCAGATTTTTTAAATTTTGATTTAGGCGCAGTGCTTAGCCCAGTAACCGACATAATGAAAGTGGCCTCATACTCTGTACCTGTTCCTACGAATGTCTCTTTACCCACACAAAAAGAAAGTTATCTGTTCAATTTAACAATCGAAAAACCACAGTACCGATTTTTTTCACAAACCCTGGGTGCGCGCAGGCTTTTTGCTGCTGCGGGACGATTTCCGTTTAAAGCGGTTGTTGACGAACTTCGTGCTGGTAAACCTTTTTATGATGTCATTAACTATTTTGATCTGCATGGTGGCGGTATTCGTGATGTCACAATCACAAACCCTACAACTTCATTAGATATTCCAGGTAATGAATTCAACTTTACTTTACCAATTACAATAGCTAGCCCAAGTTTAAATGCGGATGAAGTTTTTGTCGCACTTTCGGCAAGTGAAGTCTCAGGTTATTTGATTCCGACAGGTCTTAAAAAAATGGCCTCTAATACAACAGCGACATTAAATGCCTTAGATAACAAACCAACATTTATTGTCAATGTGATCAAAAAACAAAGTGAATTTTCCGCCCAAACACCCGGTGCCGATCGCTTGTCGGCTGCACTTTTACCGTATAAGGCCAATGCTAAACCTAGTATGTTACCACTTATAAATGACCCGTCGGTAATTGATTCAAATGGTTATATAATTAAAATGCCAACAGTTACAGCCGTTACTGGTATTTTTCACTTGGCTGTCAGCGCTGTTATATCTGATATTCAAGTTTCTGGGTCAGCTGATAAATCATCGACAAGTTTAATCCGAAAGTGGGAAGTTTTAGGTACCAAATGGCCCAGCGAAATTCAGCTTCCGAACTGGCCACTGGATACTACAAATAAAAAACATTTTGAAATTAATTTTATCGGTGGAACAAAAGAACAAAATGTTAACTTGGGTGATGAACTTTTAAAAGCAGCCACTCATGTCACACATTCGTCGTCTGATTTTTAATTCTAGTGAAGAATAAAAACCTAATCACATTTTTTTTATGTCTGTGCAGCTTGTTATTTGCAAGTTGCAGCCTTTTTGAAAAAAGGAGCGATTCAGCTAACGAAATCATTGAAAAAGCCTCGAATCAAAAAATATTTTTTGCACCCTATGATTTGGTCTGGAAGGCTGCACATACTACCTTAAAGTATACAATTGCCTCTGAAAATCAAGACTACGGTATGATTGAAACTGATTTTGTCAAAGCCGTTGATGGGTGGTTACCGCCTTACAAAAATAAACCTGATCTTCCGGGCTCTAGATACAAATTAGTTTTCACTTTTGCCAAAGGCAAAACGAATGGTCGCGAATCAACACGTGTAACAATAGAGAAAAAGATCGAAGTCTTTAAAAATGTTATTGCCGACACGCAAACCGTTTCAAGCGATGGGCAAGAGGAAAAAATTATTTTTTACCGCATGGAACGTGAAATCATTATTTCACTAGCCTTGAAAAAAGCCGCAGAGTCCGGGAAATAGTCGAGTTCCACATCCTGCAAACGGTTGTTTGCCGTCGAGTTTCACATCCGGTCAGCTTTGCTGACTTAATGATTGACCCATGGTAAGCCATCACCAACTTCACCAATCACATCGCCTAAGTTTAATGTTGTTGATGTATTTAATAAATATCCGCTGCCAGCATTGCCGAAACATTTGATCCATTTATTTGTTGTGATCACACAACTGCCATAATAAGCCGATGAAATTTCTGAAGCTACAATGCCAGTCCCAAAATTAATCGCAGTTAGCGCTGCCATTTCACCAGCCGTATCGCCCAATGTTGTGATCGAATCATAACCAAGTTGACCGTAATTATTTCGCCCGAAACATTTTAAATTGTTAGTATCTAAAATTACGCAGGTATGATCAAGTCCTGCCGAGATCTCTTTTGCTGTTCGACCCGCACCTAAATTAATTGCTAATAGATTATCACCCATTTGATTTGCGGCACTACCTCGTGTTGTTGTGTCACCTTGACCCAATTGCCCCGATGAATTTAAACCCCAACATTTCACAGAGCCTTCGTTATAACGAACACATGCATGTGCCGAGCCCGACACAATTTGCACGGGCTCGATCAATGTTACAGCCGCATCAGAAGTATTAAAACCCGCATCTGTTACACGTACAGTGTCACTACCAGCCACTGTACCGCCAGTGTATACACCTGCGGCCGCAACAACAGAGCCTGTTCCAGAAAAAATACTATAGGAATACGGCGCTGTACCTAGTACAGCCGAAAAAGTCGCCGTTGAAAAAACAGGTAACTTTAAAGTTTGTGGTGAAATTGTTAGCGTACTAACAATAGTAATTGTTGCCGTGATTGAATTTGCAATTGTATCTTGAACTTTAATAACTGATGTTCCAGCTGTTACAGGTGCCGTGAATAAACCGGTTGATGAATTAATTGTTCCGCCGCCGGATAAAATTGAATACGTATATGGACTGACTCCGCCAGTGGCATAAAAAGTTTGCGTATTATTTACAGCCAATGTAACAGATGCTGGCGAAATTGCCAATGCAGAATTAATCGTAACCGTTGAGTCTGAAATTTGCGAAAGCGAATCTGTCACTCTGACAACAGCAGTTCCTGAAGTTGCGGCCGCAGTGTAGGCACCCGATGAAGAATTCATTATTCCGCCACCGCTAACTATTGAATAAGTGTACGGCGATAATCCAACCAGAGGCTGACATATTTAGTGCAGTGTGAAAATAGCATTTCACACTGGATTTTTTGTAAAAGCTGCAGATTGTTTTCTTTGATTTGAATTCGTTCATACATAGCAACAGGTGAATCTTTATTTACAATAATTCGCGCAGCAACTTGATTTTCAATTTTATCATGGCCTTTTTTAAATAAATTTGACGACTGTCACAAAAAAAAAGGGGCAATTTTTGATTGCGCCCCTTTTTTAAGTTTTAATTTAATTTAATTTAAAACTTACTAAAACTATTTACACCAAGGCGCTTTCGGCACGAGTTTGCAAACCAAATCACATAATTGCGGATCACCCAATGGGCATTGAGTTGGATCAGCAGGATTACTTGGATTTCCTGGATCAGGTGGGTTCCCTGGATTTCCAGGTGTTGGCGGCGGTGGTGTTGAAGCCACTTTACCAACATAAATTTCCAATGTTGTCACTGAGTTTCCAGAAGCATCAGTGCCTTTTACAGTCACAGTACCTTCTTTAACGCCAATTAATAAACCCGTTGCATTCACTGTTGCAATATTTGAATCAGACACGGCAAATGTCACAGCACCTTTGGCATTTTTCATAGCCATTTGCAAAGTTGCATTCAACTGAATTGTTGCTGCTGCTGGCACCATCCATGCTTTTTGTGATAACAAAGTATCCACAGCGCTGTAAGCATCGACTCGGCAATGACATGCTGTTTCGATATTTACCTTAGCACCTGTCACTTGTAAAAGTGATCGAACCTCAGCACCTGTCAGTGTTGGGTCTTGCGCTTTTAAAAATGCAACCATACCCGCAACCAATGGCGTCGCCATTGAAGTCCCTGATAAGTTATCATATTTATCGCCTGGCAAAGTTGAAATAATCGCATCACCCGGAGCCGATAAAGAAACTTTGGCTTTACCATAATTTGACCAAGATGGTTTTGCATCTGTCGCATTCGACGCAGCGACTGTGATCATATTTGCAGTTCCTGCATTCGCTGGGTAAACATCAGTGGTATCATTATTTTTTCCGTCATTAGCAGCTGCAGTGACAAAAATAATTCCGGCTTTTTCAGCGCGCTCGATAGCTTCAACCAACGGAGTCGCTGTAGATAATGGAACACTTGCGCCCCATGATGCTGAAATCACTTGAACGTTTTTACTGATTGCATAGTCAATCGCCTTGACACCACCATCAAGA
>JAYVKY010000035.1:0-3340 GCA_043767965.1 Pseudobdellovibrionaceae bacterium | reverse complement strand
TGTAACTGTGCCCTGTGTTGTACAAATTTAGAAATAAGCGTGGCACTGCAAGATAACGGAGAAATAAAAGAAGAAGCTTTTTGCCCACAGTGCGAATTACGTTTACGTTCAAAAAGCTATACCCTCCAATAAAATTATATTATTTTTTAAAATATTTATGACAAAATTTTGACATTACTGAAAAAATCGCCAAAAATATGATAGTCCTGTATACCGTATGCCGATTGTTTGACAGATTTATGCGTCTGATCACAATAAACTGCCCAACGGTTCAGGCTGACAAGACCGACGTCGAGGGCCTCGACTACTTTTATGGCCTTATCTGATTCCGCCCAGATACTTGCTGTAAAACCATAATAAGATACATTTGAATATTTTGGAATATCAAATGGATACTTTACCTCTGATAAAATATAAAGCGGAGCCTGAACTTGATCTTGTTGTAAAGTTGAACAGTTCGACATGTCTTTTGTAAATGTGGGTCTTAAATAATTTTCTGGTATTTTTTCGATATGATTTGAAAAGATCAGTTTGGCTTGATCTGATTTTGCTGTTTTTTGTATTTCATTAAATATATTGACAGAATTTTTTCTAAGTATTGGTGACCAAGGTGAATCTTGATCAATATTTTCTAATGGATTTATATTATCAAGATACTGCGCTAAATATTCATTCCACGCGACCGCGTGTTTTTCTAAAATAAACAGGCGTGCAGAATTCCAAGCCAATTGACCTTGGCCCATTACAAATGAGTCAAAAACTTCATCAGATAATTTTTGTGATGGTTCGGCCAGTGCGATTGCAGGATTTTTTGTGCCTGTTGAAATTTGTATTTTTTTAAATTGATTATGTGACAATTGCGCTGTTTTTTTTAAGATATCAGTGCCGTTTTTTAGTGTTCCCGTAAAAGAAATTGCTTTAATACTTGGGTGAGTCACCAGTAAATCTTTAACTGCTTGATCAGCGCTGTGAACAAATTGAATAATTCCCGCAGGTAAACCAATTTTTTTAAAAATTTGCGCCCATATATGCGCTGTCGTCGGAGCCAATGACGAACATTTGACGATCACCGCATTACCCGCCATTAAAGCCACCAATGCGCGTTCAACAAAAAGTCGATTCGATAAATTCCAAGATAGAATGACAGCTATTAACCCAATGGGTGAAAATAAAATATTTTTTAATGGTGCTTCAATTTCATTTTTTAATTCAATGATCAGTCGATTAATTATTTTTAAACCAATTTCATAATTTGCCTTTTCTGTGAAAGAAGTAGGTAATCCTTGGTCGATCGATTCAAATTTAATAATTTCATTTTTAAAATTGATATATTCGATTTTAATTTTCTCTAAGAACTGTAAGCGCACAATTAAAGTTGTTGATTTCCAATCGGAAAAAGCATTTTGACCGGATTGAATCGTTTTAACTAATTCAATTGGTGTCGCACTTGAAACTGTGTAAAGGACTTCAAAATTAAACGGATTTAATTTATTAAAAGTTGCTGTCGAAGAGATAAATTCGCCATGAATAAAATGATCAATTTTCATATCCTATAAATTTATCAGCGAATTTTAAAAAAAACATGTACTTTAGTCTAGCTTGTGCCTAGTTTTTGAATAAATAGTCGATTCATCTAATTTGTTATGTTTCATTAAGACTATGCGAATATTATTTATTTTAATGTTATTATCCTCAGCAACGGGCTTTGCTTATAATCCTCAGTTTATTGAAAAAGCAGCACTCGACAACAGTATTCCGAAATCGACGGTTGATTATCTGCTAGCCTACTTGGTTAAATACGAATCCACTATAGAAAATAAGAATTATGTTACATTTGTTGATTTTAGAAAACCATCTTCTGAAGAGCGTATGATTATTATCAATAGCGACACGGGACAAGCTGAAAAATATCTGGTCGCTCACGGAATAAACTCAGGCGAACTCTATGCGGAAAAATTCTCTAATACACCGGATTCAAGAAAAAGTTCTTTGGGTTTGTATTTAGTTACAGAGCAATACCAAGGAAAAAATGGCGAATCCTTAAAGCTTGAGGGCCTAAATCCTACAAATTCAAATGCTAAAAACCGAGAAATTGTTATTCATACGGCCGATTATGTTTCTGAGCGCTGGGTGGCCGAACAAGGTCGCCTGGGGCGCAGTTGGGGCTGCTTCGCTTTAAATCAAACTGATTTTTTACGAAATATTATTCATAAAATTAAAAAAGGCAGTCTTATGCTGGCCTTTAAATAATTTTTAAAATTTACAAATACGATTTTATTGTTTCTGCAATTTTTTTCATTTCATGGTCTTGCAATCTTTGGGCACGCTTAAAATCAAGATCAGAAATATTCCAGGCCGGAATTAAATGCAGATGATAATGCGGAACTTCAAAGCCAGCAACGATTGTGCCTACTCTGGGGCATCCGGAAAATTTTTGAATCGCTTTTGCAATTTTTTGCGCATTCAATCCAACACGCGTATAAACCTCTGAGGGCACATCAAACCAATGATTGATTTCTTGCTTCGGTATAACAATCACATGCCCTGAGCTGACTTGATCTAGGGCCAAAATTGAAATTGTTAATTCATCCTCGAGAATACGATATGCAGGCAATTCATTATTTATTATTTTTGTGAATATTGATGACATAAATTTCATCACCTAATCCTTTCATTTTTTAGGGACTAAATCAATAACGACGATTTCAGGCCGAGATAGCAGTCGCGCTTGAATAATAGATTGGCCCAAGCCTCGACTGACATACATTTTATTTCTGTTTTTTTCATAAAATCCTGAAATATAGTCGCCAGATCCGGGTGGCGTTATTGGTGTGTAAAACGGCAATCGAATTTGACCACCATGTGTATGGCCCGCAAGACCTAAATCAAAAATCTTTTCTTGAATTGTGTCGATCCAACCAGGAGAATGAAAAAGTGCTAATTTGAATTTTGTCGCTTCGCAACCTAAAATTGTTTTAGAAAAATCTGGCGATCCCGACAAATAATCATCTAGACCTAAAATACAGATTTCACTGTTAAAAATATAATTCGTATTTTTTAGATATTTCACATTCGATTTTTTATAAATTTTGTATTCTGTTTCTTGATCAATAGTCCAATGTTCCCAGTTTCCACTAATTGTATAGATTGGTGCAATAAGAGCCAATTCTTTTAAAAAAAAACCAACTTCCTCTAAGTTTGGCTCTGGTAATACAAGATCACCAGTTATAAAAATTGCGTCTGGCCTTTCATTTTTTACTTTGGAGATAATTCTACGCTCTTTAAACGTCATTTCTTTCATGTGAATATCAGAGAGTTGAATAAATTTATATGTTCTTTG
>JAYVKY010000034.1:0-7355 GCA_043767965.1 Pseudobdellovibrionaceae bacterium | reverse complement strand
TTTTTCTAAGATTGAAGTTCGCGCAGCACTTATTGCTTCAGCCGATAGAAATGTCGAGTCAGTTCTCATGTAGGTGATAAAACCCTGCTCGTAAAGTTTTTGTGCGACTTGCATTGTTTCACGCGAGGTCAATCCCAACTTTCGATTTGATTCTTGCTGTAAGGTCGAAGTAATAAACGGAGCATAGGGTTTACGGTTAACTGGTTTTTCTTCGACTTCAGTCACCTTAAAAGTAGCTGATTTTAATTTATCCACAAGTTCATTTGTCGATTTTTGGTCTAAGATAATTAAATCTTTCCCCGCATTCAACTGCCCTGTTAGGCCATCAAAATCTTTTCCTGATGCAATTCTTTTTTGTCCTAAACTTAGAAGCCTTGATTCAAAATTTTCTCCTGATTTATCCAGAATTGCAGTTAATCCATAATAATTTGATTTTTTAAATTTAATTCGATCTTTTTCTTTTTCAACAATTAATTTAACAGCCACCGATTGCACGCGGCCTGCGGATAAACCATAGGCTACTTTTTTCCATAACAACGGAGAAATTGTATAACCCACTAAACGATCTAAAACTCTGCGGGCCTCTTGGGCTCGAACCAAATTATAATCAATTTCACGCGTATCTTTAAGAGACTTTAAAATCGCTTCTTTAGTAATTTCATGAAATACCATGCGCTTTGCTGGCACTTTGGGTTTTAAAACTTCGGCCAAATGCCAACTGATACTTTCACCTTCGCGGTCTTCATCGGTTGCGAGATACACAATATCGGCCTCGGCTAATTTTTCTTTTAAATTTTTTATAACTTTTAATTTGTCTTTAGGAACGCAATAAAGCGGCTCAAAATTTTTATCAACATTAACGCCCAATTGCGCCCATTTTTCTTTTTTCACTTTTTCAGGAATGTCTTTTGATGTTTGTGGTAAATCCCGAATGTGACCCATGCATGATTCAACGATATAATCTTTGCCTAAAAACTTTCGAATTGTTTTGGCCTTTGTCGGCGACTCGACGATGACTAATTTCATACCCGTTGTTACTGCCATGTTGTGTATTCCGTTCTGATTATATTAAAAAAATATGGACTACTATATTATATGTAGCCACTACCCCTAAAAAACAATAGAATTTATTCATCACTTATGAAAAATATTAATGACTTTAATCCAAAACAACAGCCCAAAATCCAGTATTTACTGACGGATATCGACGACACACTGACTACCGACGGCAAACTGCCCTCTGTTGCCTATGATTCACTTTGGAAATTACATAACGCAGGAATTAAGGTGATACCTATTACAGGTCGGCCTGCGGGGTGGTGCGAAATGATCGCCAGGTTTTGGCCCGTTACTGCAGTAGTTGGCGAAAACGGTGGATTTTATTTTAAGTATCACAATAAAAAAATGCAGCGCTGGTTTTTTACAGACGAAAAAATGATACTTGAAAATAAAAATAAATTAAAAATAATCGAAACTGAAATTTTAAAATCGGTGCCAGGCTGTGCTACATCAAGCGATCAATTTTCAAGGTTGATGGATCTGGCGATTGATTTCTGCGAAGATGTAAATCCGTTGCCAAAATTAGATGTCAAAAAAATTGTAAATATTTTTGAATCTTATGGTGCCATCGCAAAGGTAAGCTCGATTCATGTGAATGGCTGGTTCGGTGATTACAACAAATTAACCACCACATTAAAATTTTTAAAAAATGAATTCGGACTATCTGAAACAGACGCCTTAAATCAATGTGCTTTTGTGGGCGATTCGCCCAATGACGAACCGATGTTTGAAAAATTTCCCTTATCGTTTGGCGTAGCAAATATTCAAAATTTTTCTGATCAACTGAAATTTAAACCAACTTTTGTTGCCAACGAACATGGTGGTGAAGGGTTTTCTCAGATTGTGCGTAAGATTTTAGGACCCTAGAAAACGATCAGCCCATTTTATATTTTTGATTTGTGGCACGGAAAAAGCGATCGACACCCGAAGAATCGTGTAAACTTTTATTCCATTCAAAAACGATACCTTCCATATCGTAAAATGGCTGTGAATTCCATCCCCAATATCAATCATACGTGGCAACTTCTGCACCACTGCGAGTTTTTGATTATCTGATTATTTACTATACCAGTAGCTTATTGATCACCTGACTAAACGCACCCCACCCCGGGAACGGAGAAATCTTTCCCAGCCGTTTACCGCCGCGATAAATTAAAAACACTGGAATCCCATGCAAACCAAAGCGATTTGCCAATTCAAAATCTTCGTACACATTTGCGTGATACCAATCCAGATCCCATTTTTTTGCTTCATCAAAATATTCAGCTAAAACTTTTTTTGCAATTTCGCAATTTGGGCAGTTAATTCCCCACAAAAAAATAATTTTCAAACGATCGTCATCAATAATTTTTTCATCGAAATTCTCTGTTGAAACTAGAGCTGGATGATATACATCAAAAAAATTTGAATCTGTAGCCATGCTTATACACTGATTTTCCCATGGTATTTTAAATACTCAGGCCGAATTTCATCCCAACTGAAATGATGGATTGATCCATTGGCAAAGACTTGGTGATCCCAAGACACACCTTGGTGAAAAGCGAAAGTCAAAGCCCGCATAACCATGCCGTGCGCGAAGACTGCAATATTTTGTCGGTTTGAGGTTTGCGCGATCTCTAAAATCACTTCACGAATTCGAAACATCATTTCACGCTTGGTTTCGCCCTTGGGGTATTTAAAATCAAGCTGTCGTTCCTCGTAGGAACGCCATCTGCCAATACCATCAACACCGTATTTTTGTTCAAGATCATCAAAGGTTAAACCCTCGGCTTCGCCGATGTTGGTTTCGCGCAGTCTTGTATCTTTTTGAATATGTAATTTTAAATCTGCCGTGGCAATTTCAGCTGTCTCGACAGCCCTTGATAGGTTGCTTGAAAAAACAGTTTCAATTTTCAAGCGGCTCATATACGGAATAATCAGTTGAGCCTGATCTCTGCCTGTTTGATTCAACGGTATATCAGTCTGACCTTGGAACCGCTTATCGCGGTTCCAGTCGGTCTCACCGTGCCTGACAAGATAAATATTTTTTATTTTCATTTTTTTAGATCAAATAAAGTAATACTGTTCAAATAAAACTAACTTCGTGCAGCTTTCATTTTCTTTTTCTTACGAATAATACGTCGTGCTTTATGACGAGCTGATTTATTCTTAGCACCTTTTTTCTTACCACCGATTTTGATAGCCATATGATCTCCTATTTTTTATTAGTATGACTCTGATTCAACAAAGCTGCAAATGGATTATTAAACGGATTTGCTGGCTTCGCCGCTGGCCCTGAATTAAATCCACCTCGGCCACGATCATTTGCATTTGATCGATCATTATTAAATGGCTTGCGGTCATTTGAAGTTGGTCTTGAATTTTGTGCAGGCTTAGTACCGCCATCGCGCTCTTTCATTTCACGGAAAGATTTTTGTTCTGGCGCAGCTTCTAGCTTCATCGAAAGTGCAATTTGATTTTTTGCTAAATCGATTTTTAACACGCGAATTGTGACCGCATCCCCGGGATTTACAACCTTGCGTGGGTCATCAACAAATTTATGAGCCAGTTCAGAAATATGCACAAGACCATCTTGATGAACCCCAATATCAACGAAGGCGCCAAAATTCGTCACATTCGTCACAAGCCCTGGGCAAATCATACCTTCTTTTAAATCTTTCACTTCAAAAATATCTTCGCGAAATTGAAATACTTTGAACGGGTCACGCGGATCACGCCCGGGTTTTTCAAGTTCTTTATAAATATCATCAAAAGTAAATTCGCCAACTATGCTGGCCCATTTTGTTCTGGCTGCTAAAATTTTCTGTGCTCCTGCACCCACAAGTTGATTCATGTTTACATTCACATCCGTCGCCATATCGCGAACTGCGGCGTACCTTTCAGGATGAATACCTGTAGAGTCCAAAAATACTTTTCCATTTATAATTCTTAAAAACCCAGCGGCCTGTTCAAAAACTTTTTGCGTAAACCGTGGCACTTTCATTAATTCAGAACGATCAGTGAATAATCCGTTTTTTTTGCGGTATTCAGAAATCGAAGTCGCAAGCCCTGGCCCAATGCCAGAGACAAATGACAATAATGATGACGAGGCCGTATTCACATCAACACCGACGTTATTCACACAACTTTCAACCACAGCCTCAAGACCTTTTTTTAAAGAGCTTTGATTGACATCGTGCTGATATTGACCCACACCAATTGATTTTGGATCAATCTTTACGAGCTCAGCCAAAGGGTCTTGCAGTCTGCGAGCAATTGAAATTGCTCCTTTAACTGTGACATCAAGATCAGGAAATTCAGCCCTGGCCACTTCACTGGCTGAATAGACAGATGCACCTGATTCGTTCACCATAATAACGGGTATATTATCTTTGCCTATTTCTTTTAAAATCTTTTTTAAAAATATTTCTGTCTCGCGCCCAGCAGTTCCGTTCCCAACAGCAATCGCTTCAATAGTGATTTGCTTTGTAACTTCTGAAATCAAAGTCTTTGCCTTTGCGGCAGCTCCTTCGCCCAGCGTGTGCATCACAGTATGTGAAACATAGGCTCCACTTTTATCAACAAGCGCGATCTTGCATCCGGTACGAAGTCCCGGATCAACCCCCAGAACACATTTTGAACCATAGGGTGATCCTAAAAGAACTTTTCTGACGTTTTCAGTAAAAACCTTAATTGCATGTTCGTCTGATTTTTCTTTTAATTTTGCATGTACTTCATTTTTTACAGATGGCAATACATAGACATTCAAGGCCAAGCGCGCCGATTCTTTCAAAAAAGTTCCAATGGCATTATCAGCGCTTGTTGTCGCAAATCCTTCATAGGATTTTAATAACAATTCGTCGTCGCCTACGATATCGACAGTTAATTCTTCTTCTTCCCAGCCACGTTTCATCGCCATATATCGATGCGAAAATTTTTCTTCGATCAAATTTTTGACTAAATCACTGTAATCTTTGGCGTACATATCAAATTTAGAATTAGGTTTAAAACCCTTCGCCGCCTTTGCAGTCACTTTGCCTAGATCAAAATAATTTTTAACAACGCTGTCACGAAGAGCAACATCATTAGCAATTCGTTCAACTAAAATATCTTGCGCTCCTTTAATAGCATCATCGTAGGTGATAATTTTCATATCTGGATTTAAAAAATTTTTTGCTTTCATTTCCATAGTTAATGAGTCCGTAATAAGACTATGACCCATGTCCCAGATCCAGTTCGCCAACGGTTCTAGACCTGCGTCTCTGGCCACTGTTGCTTTGGTTTTCTTTTTCTTTTTGAATGGCTTATAAATTTCTTCTAATTCATTTAAGTCCCACGACAATTCAATCCGTTTTTGTATAGCTGGCGTTAAGTTTTTTTGTTCGCCAATTTCTTTCAATAGAAATACTTTGCGTTTAACGATCTCTTGGTATGTTTCGTTCGCCTCGATCACAGCACGAATTTGAACTTCGTCAAGATTTCCTGTTTTTTCTTTACGATATCTGGCGATGAATGGAACTGTTGCGTCTTCGGCAACAAGTTCTAAGACTGCGGCCGCAGATTTTAAAGAAACGCCTGCAACAAATTTCGTTAAATAACCCTGTAAAGCTTGTTCCATAATGACCTCGAACTGTTATTAAAAATAGAAGGTTAATCTTCCGCGAAAATGGGTGATTTGAAAATACAATTTTTAAGAATAAAGTGTGTGCGTTAAGTCTAGGCTTTGTAATTACTGATTAAAACTTTGATACCCATTTCAAAAAGTATCTCTAGGCGATTATTTTCATTCGTTAAAACAAATCCCCAGCCCAGAACTTTGTGATTTATTGGCTTTAATGCCTCGAACTCATCGGACATTTTATAGTTTACTGCTTTATCTTTACCATATCTTTTAAAAAGCTCTTGCCATTTTACTTTTTCATCAGCCACATTGCCACGCTCGAGCTTGATGGGCTTAAATTTGCCCGATTTTTCGGCCTTATCAGCAGCCTCAGCGATAGGAGCATTTACTTTGGACATTTCTTCTTTGGCCATTTCAAGTAATGTACCGCCCGTATCAATTTGAGCTTTTTCAGCACGGGTTTTTTCAGGCTTTGCTGCTTTTTTAGGCTTCGTTGGTGCTTTTGCAACAGGTTTTACAGTCGGCCTTGATAATATTTTTTCTGCAGCCTTGCTGACCATTTTAGTAATTGCTTTCACAACACCCTTAGCCGCTGGTTTTACCACAGCCTTGGCAACTGGTTTTGCCTTTTGAGAAATTTTTGAAGTCGTTTTACTTACTTTTGCAGTTTTTTTTGTAGGCATATCTTTGTACATATATCTTGCGGCATGTCTCGGACAAGTAAAATAGTGAGTTTCACGTTGCAAAGCATTACTCTTAGCCTATGAAATCAGTTTCCACACAAGAACTTCAAAAATTCAAATCAATCAAGCTTGTCAATAATAACGACCTGCATTTCTCAAATGTTAAGCCCGCAGACTCTGCAGACTCAAAATCTTTGGTTTTTATTTCTTCTTTAGAAATGCTTGAAATTGCAATTTCTAAAGATGCTTGTGGTTTTATTATTTTAGAAAAAATATACCCAGATATAGCACATCTAATTTCGAAGCATCATTTTATTTGCTCTACTCCAAATATTCATTGGGCCATGAGCGAAATTCTTATCTTGTTCGACAAAAACAAAATAATCTCAGAAAAAATTCATCCCACTGCAGTGATTAGCCCTTCGGCAAAAATCGGGAAAAATGTTTCAATTTCACCATATGCCATCATCGAAGATTTTGTAACCATTGAAGATTCAGTTTACATCGGCTCGCACACCGTTGTTGAACATCACGCCACCATCAAAGAAAAAACAGAACTCTCACCGCATGTTGTTATTGGCAGCTATTGTGAAATCGGAAAAAATTGTAAAATTTCAGCCCAGACTGTTGTCGGATCTGATGGGTTTGGATACTTCACAGATAAAAATTTTATTCACCATAAAATCGCACAAATTGGTATTGTCGTACTAGAAGATAATGTCGAACTCGGAGCTAACTGCGCTATCGATCGAGCTACTTTAACTGAAACCAGAATCAAAGCGGGTTCTAAGCTTGATAACCATTGCCATATTGCCCACAATTGCGAAATCGGTGAAAATGCAATTTTAGCTGGCGGCTTCATGGTCGCAGGCTCTACTAAAATCGGAAAAAATTTGATGACCTCTGGTGGTATCGATATCAATGGCCACGTCACTATCGCCGACAATGTTATTCTGACCGCAAGAACCGGAATCATCAGTTCGATTAAAAAGCCCGGTGCCTACGGTGGGTTC
>JAYVKY010000033.1:0-2580 GCA_043767965.1 Pseudobdellovibrionaceae bacterium | reverse complement strand
GTTTGCTGTTTCAGTTACAATCAACATGTTTGTTCGTTTATCTGCAGTGATTCGTCCCTTTGTTCTTGCACCGATATCATCACTGGCAATGTATTCTTTTAATTTTTTTTCAAGCTCGGTGATATCGGCATAATTAATTGAAAAATTTTTCACTATCATCGGCTCGACAGACATTTTTGATTCTTTAAGCTCGATCGCAATTTTTTCTTCTTTGACGAGAGTTTCATTGGTGGCGATTCGAAGCACTGTTCCCTGCCTGCGATAACTAAGACCTTTTGATTTTAAAACTAAAACAAAGGCCTGGTCCCAAGGGACCTTTCGTAATTTTAAAGAAATATTGCCGTTGATTGAATCATCAAAAATCATGTTAACGCCACTTTCTTCGGCGATGAACTTTAAAACATCTTTGATATGAACGTCTGTTGTTTCGATAGATATTTTTTTGCCATAAAACTTGGTATTATTCGCCAGGTATTCATCCATATCCGTTGTATTCATGATGCTTTCACTTGAAAGATCTGAATTAATTTCAACATTTTCTGAAGCATCGTTTTTAATTTTGAAATCAGACTGCGCCGAGCCGTTTACGCGTGTTGTCTTTGATGATGCCATTGGCCCTATTACAGAGCCTATAACCATCAATGATGCCCCCTCGGGCTGAATTAATGGCTGCTCTGAATTTGGCCGCATCTGAATAACAAAACGAGCTATATTTGATTTTGATTTTTGATAAATATCAATATGACCCATTGAAGATGTCATGTCTTTTGTATTCAACGGTCGCTTAAATTTATTTGGGACTTGTACATTTTGAATTTCGATAACCATTTGATTTGTGGCAGAATTCATTTGTGTCGTATATTCAAGTGGTTGGTCGGCTTGAATCATCAATGCCCCACCGCTATCATTTGCTTTAAATTGGATATCTTTAACGATTGCAGACTTCGTCGCCACGGGAAGGGTTGGTGGCTGATCGACAATGACAGGAGCAGGGATCGCCTCTGGCGGTGGCGGCTGAATTGCTGCTGCTGGAATATCAGCGGGCTTGGATTCTGCAACCACAGGGACTAAAGGTTTTGCTTCAGCAATGGGATCTGCAGGTTTTTCGTTTTTATCTGTTGCAACGCCCTGAAGTTCTTTTTCAAGGCTGAGCTCGTCGTCCGAGACATCTGGCGAATTTTTGGCAGAGCCTTTATTGACCGGAGTTGGGTCTAGATTTAACTCCTCATCTGAAAAACCTTGGTCAGAGGTTGCAGCTGTTTCTGTTGCATCAGCTGCATCAGTGGCAAAATCATCATTTATAACCTTTTTTTTGCTAATACAAGATAGCGTGCAAACCAAAACACCCAAAAGAATCATGTGAGAATACTTTAAAAGCATCGATAGCCTCCGTTTTTAATTAAGATCACTTTTTTACCCCGCCGTTTATTGGTGGCACGACAAAAGCAGGTGGGGCAGAAATTGTCATTCGTGTCGTGGCTGGACTTGGCGCTGAAACTGGCGCTGAAACTGGCGCTGGCGTGGCAGTAGCGCTTGGCGCTGAAACTGGCACTGGTGTCGTGGCTGCACTTGATGCCGAAGCTGGTGGCTTATTAACTAGCGTTTCAATAGGCACAACTATCGGAACACCTTTTTGTATAACAATAATTTCACTTTCATTAATCTGAGAAATCAAACCTTCACGATTACCAATGCGATAATTCTTTTTCAACAAATGTAAGGTGTTGGTTTTGTCTATAATCATGGCTTTCGGATTTCTGACATCCCAAATAATACCTTTTAATTTATATTCGGATAATGGCCAACGTCGGATTGCCTCCATACGGCCATCAATAATATCTTCAGGCTTAACCATTAGCATATCGCGGATATATTTAGGTGGTAAAAATGGATCGCGCTCACCAAGTCTGGATTCAGAAATCTTTACTTCTGCAGGTTGGTTTGTAGTAACTATTGCTTGCTGTGTTGGTGCCGGTTGCGCTGTTACACCAAAACTAACAAAGAGAAAAAAAGAAAAAATGAAAAAAAGTGTCATTTCGTACCATTCGGCGGGTTTTTGTTTTCATTCAGCGCAATAGAGGATTGCTTAAATCCGATAATTGTTGCCGCCAATGAAACCTCATAACCCACACCTGCATTGGTTTTTTTCTCTGCCGATATAAACTGAAAGCTTTCGACCTTGACGAGCTTGTCCAACCGAGTGATTTGGTTAATTAATTTTTCAAGATTAAAAAAGGTACCCATAAATGTATATTCTAAAGCAACTTGCTCGACTAAATTTGCATCTAATGCAGAACCGAAATCTTTGCCCTTCGATGCACGTTGATTTCGCGTGGTCTTTAATTCAAATTGATTCGCGTATTGATCAATAATAATGCGCAATTCGGATTCTAAGAACTCAATTGGAATTTTTGATTTTACGTCTTCGTATTTTTTAACAAGCATACTTACGTCAGCCCGCATTTGTTCTTCTTTTTGCAGGACTCGATTAGTTTCTACTTTTTTAATTTTTTCTTCTTCGATCTGAGCTTTTATAGACGTCATTTCGAGCTCTATTGCGCTGCCATTATTAAAAAAGCT
>JAYVKY010000032.1:0-8179 GCA_043767965.1 Pseudobdellovibrionaceae bacterium | reverse complement strand
TGCAGGGTAAAATAATTTACCCAATCGCTTTGGTGATGGCTTTAAAATATTCAGGCATATATGGTCTGTGATACCAAGCTAAAGCGATTTTAAAATCATAAAACTGTGCAGGAGAGATATCAAAAAGCTCTCCTTTTTTTATGTATGCAGAGGCATATTCTTCGGACAATACTGAATAGCCAACGCCTGAGATAATCATCGAAGTTAATGCATCTGTGTTATTGGCGAAATGGCGTTCTTTTTTGGCTTTTACTTTTAACTTATGTTTATCAAGATAATTAAATGTCATCATATCTTTAGAATTAAAATCAATAATAGATTCAGTGGTGATGATGTCAGAAAAAGTGCGCCTCTTCCATGAGGTCGCTACATAAAGTTTGTAACGTTCGGGCTTAATAATTTTAGAATCCATTTCTTTAGTTACATTATGGTGTTCTAAAATTGCAAGATCACAAAAACCAGTCTTTAACTTATCAGAGTTGCTGTCAACATCTGAAAGATCAAAACTGTAACGCAAATTTTTATGGGTTTTTAAAGTTTCAGATAATTTGGGAATGACCCGCGACCGCAATATACTGGATGGTCCCGAGATGCTTATTTCGATGATGCTATCAATGTCTGTGCCTTGGATCTTTGATAGGGTCATCCCCTCGTATTCTAAACTATTTTTCACATACTGCAGAAGATTTTCGCCTTCAGCCGTCAGCTTCATGCCTTTTCGAGACCTGATAAAAAGTGTTGTGTTCAACATTTTTTCAATCGAGCGAATACGTTGCGTGACGCCTGTTTGAGTTAATCCGATTGTACGAGATGCCGCCTGGACTGTTCCTTTTTGAACAACAGCCCAAAAAGCTTCTAGGGGGGGGCTCAATAAACTCATTTAAAATCATAATAAACTTATAATTATGAATTATACAAACATTTTTATTTTTTATAACTTGCACAGCATCAGAGTTTTCAACACTAGCTGTAGGGGCTTTATTAATTACAAGTTTAGCAAATGCAGATGTGGATAAGGTTGTGGGGAAATTCAAAGACTTGGCCAAGGTCTGTGCGTTGTAGATCTTGGCTAGAATCTCCGAATAAGAATTATGGATTACCAACAAAGCCTAAAAAATTTCAATGAACTTAAAAATTTGATGAGGCCATGGGCCGAATGCCAAATATTTTTCTTTTTTGAATCGGAAACAGAGTATCATGTTGAAATATACGAAGTAGACCTTAATTTAGAGCAGCAAAAAATAATTGATTCTTATAGATGCAGAGAACTTCCTTATGGATACATAGATCACGAGAGAGACGGGCATGAAGTCTTCTACTACAACGACGAAAATATTAGTATTAAGTATGACTTATTTACGGATGATTGCATATATTGGTACCTTCATTTTAAAGCTGATAAAAAGTTGGTTCAACAGCAATTTAAAATACTAGCTAATATGTTGAAAAATAAATAATTTGATCATTTTTGTCAGCTCAGTTGCTGATATTTCCGCTATTCTTTGTTTTCTAAAAAGATCGACCAACTCGGATTCAAGATGATTGCATCCTGAATAATTACAAGTTGTCCAGACGTTCTTCTTCTCGCATGAAATCAGTTGAATTTTATAATGGTGATTTGTAGTCGCATATAAAGTCATCTTTTGATTATTTTTATGAATAAAAAACGAAATATTTGTTTTCTGATTAATTTTAAGATTAGATTTATTTAAAAGCCTGCAGAGTTCAAAGAATTCAATTTTAAGTTGTGTTTTTTGGTCCATACACGACTGTGTTGCAATATTGAATATCGACGTTTTATTGTACGAATGCTCTACGGCGGTGTACTCCTCCGTAAAGCGGATTGATTAACAAAATACTCATACTTAAATCCAGTGATTTTATAATATATAAATTTGATCCGAATATGAATTATGGATTACCAGCAAAGTCTAAAAAATTTTCATGAACTTAAAAATTTTATGAGGCCCTGGGCAGAATGTAAAATATTTTTCTTTTTTTCGTCAGAGACTGAATATGAAGTTGATACATTTGATATTATCGCAACAACAGAACAGCAAAGTAAAATTGAAGATTATCGTTCAAGATCAACTCCATATGCTTACTTAAGACATAAAAATGATGATCAAGAAACATTATACTATTCCGACGACAACATCAGTGTCGAATATGATTTGTTTGCTGAGAATTATAATTATTTTCACTGCCATTTTCGAGTAGAAAGAAAAGTCCTTCAGCAGCAATTTTTGATGTTAGTTAATTTATTGAAAAAATAAGAGCTTTTATCAATAGAGTTAATTTTGAGGGCGTCATTTTTTCAATTTTATAAGATTTAACAAAATGAACTAATTCTTCTTCAAGAACAGCCAGTCCAGAATAATTGCATGTTGTCCATCTGCTATCAGATTTGTATGCGACAAGTTGCAATTTGTAAAATCCGTTCGTCGTAGCATATAATGCTGGCATACCATTTTCATTTTGTATAAAAAACAAAATATCTGTTTTCTGATTGATTTTAAGATTAGATTTATTTAAAAGCCTGCAGAGTACAAAGAATTCAATTTTAAGTTGTGTTTTTTGGTCCATACAGAACCGTGTTGCAATATTTGTAAATACATTATATTGAGTCGGCGCCATGATGCCCAGTTAAGTCATCCGAAAATCGAATTCGGAATTATCAAATTTTCTGCGCCAGTATTGTTTGATGCCATGATGTTTTTTCGTCGAAATCTGTGCCGTGCAGGGCGCCCCAAGTTTTAATAATTTTAAATCCTGCTTTTTTTAAAAGTGCTTTTAATTCTGCATGAGTATAAACATTTTGTATAAAATGGCCTCTGAAAATTTGTGTTTTTGGTTTTCTGGCGTCGACGATCTTCCAGTCAGAATAGGTGCGTTTTTCTTTTTTATCAAAATAGGCGTTATCTAGTATAAATAAATTTTTTTCGACTTCACTGCCAATACCTGTGGGTTTTTGATCACCCAAATGAACATCGACGCCGCTGCCATTTAACGTATTTACGACGAAATGTCCGCCCGGTTTTAGTACTTTGCAAGCTTCGGTTAGAACTTTGAAATCATCGCTACGTTTATCGAAGTAACCAAAGCTATTATACATTGATGTGACTAAATCAAAATTATTTTTTTGAAAATATTTGGATGTTAATTTCATATCGCCATGAATAAATTTTAAATTTGAATTTAACAATTTAGAATTTCCAATTTTAGATTTGGCGACATTTAAAAAATTTTTTGAATAATCAAGACCAATTGTATGATGTTTTTTGCCGAACAAAAGTGAATGACGACCCTCGCCGCAGCAAAGGTCTAAAATCTTTAATTTTTTAACTGATGGCATTTCAGATAATACTTTTTCGACTTCGCGGGCTGTTTGTTTGCCCAAACGCGGCTTAAACATGACCTCGGCGGTCAGGGGTTTAAAAAATGTTTTCCACCAGGTTTTATTCATAGCGCTCATTTTGAATTAAATAATTTCTGAAATAAATACGTGTATTCTAAGGCCATCAGTTTTGAGTATTCAGTCATGTTCGCGGCGGCACCATGACCACCATCTTTATTTTCAAAATACATTACAGGGTGATTTTGTTCTCGCATACGCGCCACCATTTGTCGAGCATGGGCGGGGTGAACTCGATCATCTTTGGTGCTGGTGACATAAAAAACTTCAGGATATTTTTTTTCGGGATGTAAATTATGTAGCGGTGAATACTTTAAAATATATTCCCGTTCAGCTGGGATATGTGGATTGCCGTATTCTGCCATCCAGCTGTTACCTGACAACCATTTATGGTATTCCATCATATTTGTTAATGGGACCTCAGAGACAACGGCGTTAAATCATTCAGGTCGTTGAGTAAATGCGACCGATGTCAGTAGGCCACCGTTTGATCCGCCCTGAATACCCAAGTGTCGTGGTGAAGTGATTTTTTTCGAAATTAAATCTTCAGCGACAGCGTAAAAATCGTTAAAGACCAACTGGCGATTTTCTTTCAGACCGGCTTTGTGCCAATCGGGGCTGTATTCGCCGCCGCCACGAATATTTGATAATACATACACGCCGCCTTTTTCAAGCCAGGCTTTGCCTAGCGCACCTAAATAGTGCGGTGTCAGTGCGATTTCAAAACCGCCATAGCCATACAGTAGCGTTGGATTTTTGCCATCCAATTTTATATTTTTTTTGTGCACGATGAAATACGGAATCATCGTGCCATCAGAACTTTTAGCTTTATATTGATGGGCGATAAGATTTTTTGATTCAAAACGTGCAGGTGAGGTCATTATTTTTTTCAAAGATTTAGGATTTTCAAGATCGAGGTAATGATATTCGGTTGGGTTCAAAAAACTTGTATAATTTAAATAAATAAGGTCTTGGTCTTTAGTAAAAGTCATTACCGATGTATTGCCAGCTTGGCCAAGTGAAATTTTTTCTGAAGCCCACTTATTATTTTTAAATTGAAATTTTAAAACGGATTTTTTAACATCATCTAAAACGGTTGCCATCAGAAAATTTTTTGTAGGAACTGCAAACTCAAAAAATTGAGTTTTTGTTGGTTCGAATACGATATGAAATTCTGGATCGGCTAATTTTTGCAATGAAAATGAAATTACAGACCCTGGTTTGTAAATAGCATCCTTAATTTTAAATTCACTTCGATTAGTAAATAACAGCTGGTCATTATATATTTGCACAAATTCAGCATCGTGTGGCATTGGAATTGTGTGTAGTGAGTGTTTTTCGTCGGGGGATATTAAGAATCGTTCGCCAGAGTAAAATGTTGTCGCTCGATTTAAAATAAAATAATTTTTTCCATTGCGGTAATAGTTGTATAGCCAAGCTGCGACATCTGTTTTTTGAGCTGTAAAAATAACTTCAGCATCTTTAATAGATTGTCCGCGCTTTATTTTTTTAACAACAGTGGGATAGCCTGAATTTGTCAGTATTGCTGGGTTTGTGCCGTCGCAAATAAACACAGTATTTTGATCAATCCATGCGGCATCAGTTTTAGATTCAGAAATAAAAAAACCATTTTCAACAAATGTTTGAGTTTTTAAATTAAATTCACGAATAACTTTGGCATCTTTTCCGCCGTCAGACAGGCTTATTAGGCACAGCTCATTGGCGGGCTCTAGGCAGTCAAAGCCTTTCCAGACCCAATTTTTATTTTCTGATTTGGCCAAAGCATCAATATCGAGTACAGTCTTCCAATCCGGTTTTTCAGAATTTAAATTTTCAACTGTGGTCTTTCGTAAAATTCCGCGCTCATGTGTTTGATCTTGCCAAAAGTCATAAATGTCAGAACCTACAAAATGAAACAGTGGTAATTTATCTTTAGCTGTGACAATAGATAAAATTTCAGAATGAAGTTTCTCGTATCTAGCATCTTTAGTTAATCGATTGAGTGATATTTTGTTTTCTGTATCAATAAACTGATTCACACGATCTGAAGAAATATCGACAAGGTAATTTAAGTGATCTAGATTCATTGCGACCTCGGATTTATTTTTATTTAATGTCGAGCACGAGGTTACTCCCACCAATAATAAGACAATCCACATAAAGCGCATCCGATACCCCAATCTAACCAAACAGAATTGACAAAATAACTGTAAGTAAACATAAAAATTGAAAGAATGATTAATTTAATATTTGAACGCTTGCGGCTTTCTTTAAACAGCCAGATCGCAATGGTGCCGAATAGCAAGCTTGATAAAATCGACGACAGGCTGATATTCATCGTCGATTTTTATGATTTAAAAAGTTAAAATTAGCGAAACTCAATGATATCCTTCATATCAAAACGAACTTTTTTGTTGTGTTGATATTTATCATCTATAGAGCGGTAACCACAGGCGACGGCGGCTATGGTTTTCCAGCCGGTGCCCCCAAGATTTAAGACTTTATCATAACCTGCGGGGTCAAGACCTTCCATGGGTAACGTATCGATTTCCATCAGAGCAGCCGTCGTTAACAATGTGCCCATCGCGATATACGTTTGCCGTTGGGCCCACCACTGAGCTATCTCGGCACGTGGACCATTCACAAGATCACCTAGCATTACATTCTTAAAACCCGCTAGATTTACGGGATCTTGACCAGTGATTTTTGCTGTTTGCTGAATATATTTTTCGATATGGGTTTCATCCATTTTTTCTTTGTAGGTAAAAACAATAAAATGTGATGAATCTGTAACCGGGGTCTGTCCCCAAGATAGCGGCAACAATTGCTGTCGAAGCGCTGGGTCTTGTACGACAATAAATTTCCAGGGTTGTAAACCGTAAGACGAGGCAGATAAGCGCAGTGATTCAGCCAAGATATTCCAATCGGCTTCGCGGATTTTTTTTGTCGTATCAAATTTTTTACAAGCATAGCGCCAATTTAAATGGTTAAAAATAACTTCATTATCAACTTTAGACATTGGATTCCTTTATTTGCATATTTTGCAAAAAAATTATTTAGTTTCAAAAGCTGACGATGCAAAAAGTGATTTTGTGAACATAGAATCATTTTCATTATTTACAGCGGCAACGCGCCAAAAATATTTTTGACCGACCTCAAGATTTGTGACCTCAAAGGATGTGCCTTTGACCCATTTTTCGTCAGCGACATACATTGAACGATTGTTAAACCCTGCATCTTTTGAAACTTGTATATGATAAAATTTTGCACCCTTTGTTTCTGACCACTCAAGTTTTGTCGTGGTGCCGCTAATGACTGATAAAAATTTAGGTGAAATCAGTTTTGTTTTTTCGGGTACCATGACCTGATTTTTATCTTGTTGTTTCTCAGGCAAAATAGCTGCGACTTGTTCAAGGCGTTTATGTGTCCAGTCTTTTGAATTTTTAGCATTAGGGGCATCGTGTGAAGCGGGTCCGCATTTTTTATTTTCTTCAGGTTTGCAAGCCTTAGAATCTTCTGATTCGCTATTAGCGACGGTTTGAATGCTCAGGCTGAGGGCTATAATAAATGCAAATAACGCCAAAATATATTTCATAAAGTCTCCTTAATTATTTGTGAAGACATTAAAATACATCTGACAAGCAAAATTCGCAAGAATTACAGCGTAAAGTTATTGTCATTATGACGGAACTGGTGCTAATTATGTCCGCATGGTTTAGCAGACAATCGCCGCGGACGAAACGAAAGTTTCAAAAGGGGAGGAAAGTCCGAGCTTCACAGAGCAGCGCCTGGGGTAATGCCCCTCTATCGTAAGGTACGGAACAGTGGAACAGAAAGAATGTCCGAAGTAATGATCTGATTTTCGGGAACGGGAGAAAGTCAGGGGAGCTGTCGGAGTGAAAACAGCCAAACTCGCGCGCGAAGCAAGATCAAATAGGGAATCCATTTCTGAGAAATCGGAAATGTTTTTTGCAAAAGTTTTCAGGAATTTTTGTACAAAAATAAAAGCTGCTCGCTTGAAGATTCCGGGTCAGATCGCTTGAGCCCCTCAGTAATGTTGGGCCTAGAGGAATGATTGTCGAATCGTGCACGGTATTTGGGAAACCAACACGAGGAACAGAACTCGGCTTATCGCCAAACCATCCCTTTTTTTAAAATTGCATGCGTCAGCTGGACTTTGATCTAGCTGACATAGACTATGATCCTGTGTCATCGATCTGGCCTTGTCGGGCTTAGATTATTTTTACAAAATAACATTCTATTTAATTCTTAATTTTTAGAAAACACAACTTCATCAAGGAGATGATATGAACAGATTATTATTTATTGCAGCGACTGCTGCTATGACACTACTAGCAGCAGGCTGCTCGGGTACATCGGGTGGCTCTTCGTCAGGCACAACAACACTGTCGCTTTCGGGCAAGCTATCGCCATCATCAATGATGTCGTTCGCTGGTGATAACAATGCGATGGATGTTGATACGACAAATTTAAAAGTAAAAGCGATTGCGTTTACAACTCCGCCAACGATTGTTGAATCTGATGTTGCATCAGATGGATCATTTACTATCAATTTACCAAATTCAAAAGGGGCTGCAACGGCAGCTTACTTTCTTGATAAAACCGATGACAGCCAACAAGGTGTTATTGTTTTTGAGGATACCTCGTCAAAAGATATGAACGGAAAATCATCAGAGTCTTCTTCGGTAGTTTTAAAAAGTAGTGTAAATTTAGGTACAATAGCACTTGGTACAGATGGTAAAG
>JAYVKY010000031.1:0-9314 GCA_043767965.1 Pseudobdellovibrionaceae bacterium | reverse complement strand
TTTTTTACGTATTTCAGGTATCAATCCCATGTATGTGATTCTTGACCAGCGTGATGTTGGGTCAACCTGCGCAAAAACAAAAGCCACAGGTTTTTCATTCAGATATCCAATTTGAATTGCCTCTGGTTTGGATTGGTAATCAGGGTCAATAAGGTCTGTTTTTAAAAAATGAATCGCCTTTTCCGCGGGGTCAGAATTTGGGTCACCCACAGTGCATAGATCCATTATGCCGCCCGCAAATTCAAGATCAATCCCATCAGTTTCAAGAGCTTTCCAGAGCAGTGGGGTTCCTGTGTCATTTGGTAAATTTACCAGATCAGATTTAAATTCGATGCGTTCATTTTTCTTTTTAAAATTAATTTTCTCGAGGGCGAGTCCTAAATTTTTTGTCATCACTTTTTTTACAAATCGCAAGGAAGCTTTATCAGGCTTTAAATTTAGCAGTCGATTCTGAATGAGTATCGTAGCCTTATGCCAATCAAGGGTAGTTAGCGCTGAATCTAAAAAATGATTTGGCGTTGAAATTCCATATGTATTGCCGCCATCTAGAAAAATTGTAAAATTCCAGATAATATTTTTATCTTTAGAAATAGTGATCGTATTATCAAAACTACGCTCGCCAGATCTTATTTTTTTTAAGTACTCATTAATTTTATTTAAAATATTTTCATCAGATAATTCTGGATAATGAAATTTAAAAAAATTATTCAGATTTTCAATAGATAAAAAAGCTGCGGAATACAATTATTTAAACCTCGTGACTCAACGGCCGTCTAGGCGCCCTAAAATATGTCCTTGGCGATAACGAGAAAATATTTTCAACTTTGCTCATATAAATGCAAGCATACCGTTCCATCTGGTAAGCGAAATAGCTTTCTTCGTTACCGGCACGCATCAGTTGGCCCCAGTTTGGGTTATACAGGACCTGCTGTTTTTTGATCAGCTGGCTGATTTGTGTATCAATGGCTGTGATGTCATCTTGTAATTGATCTATGCGTTTTTCATCAATTTTTATTTTATCAATTCTTTTTGTCATCAAATCAGTTAGTTCGTCCTCCATGGGTTCTTTTTTTGTCATCAAGGATTCGATTTCATTTGTTATCGGTTCGGCCTTTTTATTTTGTTGAATTTCTTGTTCAAGCTCTTCAATGACCATTCCTGTGCGCCAGTTACAGTCTTTTTTAAGTCGCAGAATATCGCCGTAAATATGATCGCCAATATATAGAATATCATCGCCATCCAGTCCTAAATCTGATGTAAATTTTCGTGCATTACCACCCTGATAAACACCACGAGTTAATTTTTCTTCCATGTTGGTCATTGTACCGTTAATTGGGTCAATTTTTAAAAATCTTAAATCATCATAGAAAAATTTTGGTTTTTGAGCAAAAGCGATGACGATCTCGAATAAATCAACCCATGAAGTGTGTTCTTTTAAAAAGGGATTAATTGCAAAGTCCATCAGTAATTTAGTGTAATGAAATTCAGAATTCGTCAGAACAAAAATTTTTTTCCCATGTTTTTTAAATTTTTCTAATGCGTGAACAACGTTTTCATCTTTGATGATATAATGGCTTAAGTTTTCACGAACGGCATTTTTTAATGAGCCGTCACGATGGGCTTCATCTAATGCATCTAAAACATCATCAGCCAATTGAGCATAATCTGGCAGTTTTAAAGTTAGATCTGAATCTTTCAATTCGACAAGTTGTGAATACGCGTGCGCCATAGATTATGAAAAACTTGTATCGACCGCTAAATAATCTGATTTACTTAGATCAATATATGTCGATTTATAAACTTTTTGATGAATTTTAAAGTCAAGTGGTTTTAGACCATGGAAACTATTTCTGATTGCCGTATAACGGTTTAATTTTAAAAGATTACCCTTTTGGCGATCGACAACTAGGCCTCGTAGGGCAAAATTAAAATCAAATTGCAATTTTTTGATTTGCTCTGGGTAAGCTTTGCCGCTGACAAGTTTTTCCATAATTTTACTGTGTGAAAGACGCTCAAAATTTTCAGTATTGTAACGAATTAAGGTGTGATCCATATCAAGGCCGACATATTTAATTTTTTTAAGGTTTAAAGTTCGATTTACAAAAACATTACGATTTGACATGATTTGACTTTCTAGCTGTGTGATATAAATGATTTATTTTTGTGTAGGTAAATGCAGCTGATTCCAAGCAAGCATGCCGCCACGCATATTGTAAACATCAGCGAAGCCTTTTGAAAGTGCGTACGCTGCGGCCTGTGCAGATCTGCCGCCAGATCTGCATATAAAAACGATCGTTTGATCCTTTGGTAATATGGCAATTTTTTCTGGAATTGTATTTAGCACAATTAATTCAGCCGCGTCGGCATGGCCAAGTTCGCCAGTGAATTCGTCGATTTCACGAACATCAATCAATTTTATGTGTTCGGTATTTTCTGAAACTTCCTGCGGTTCGACGTCACTGACATTCGGGAAGTGTGCATTTACAGTGATCTGTTTAAATTTATAGCTCATAAGTGTTTTAATGTAGCGTAATTTAAAGACTGACAGCAACAAGATTATCTTTTTTTTGTACACAAAGTCCTAACACAGTTAGCATAAGCGTTGTGGAGTTTACTTTATCGACAGAACAACAAACAGCGTTAGAACTTTTGAAGTCTGGCGACAATATTTTCCTAACTGGCGGAGCAGGCTCGGGCAAAAGTTTTGTCGTTCGCGAGTTTATGAAAAATGCCGACCCTAAAATATTGCCAATTTTAGCCAGCACCGGGGCCGCAGCTGTTCTTTTAGGTGGACGTACATTTCACAGTTTTTTCGGCCTAGGTATCATGGAGGGTGGCACAGAAGCCACTTATTCCCGCGCTGCAAAAGACAACAAATTATTGAATAGAATTAAAAAAGTCGAAGGCGTGATTATTGATGAAATTTCAATGATCCCTGGTGACGCATTGATGGTTGCTGAAAAATTGTCGCAACTGGCACGCGCATCAACTTTGCCTTGGGGTGGAATGCGCTTAATTGCAGTCGGTGATTTCGGGCAACTTCCACCTGTTGCCAGATTTGGTCAAAAACGCGATTGGTGCTTTTTAAATTCTGTTTGGAATAAAACAAATTTTATTACATGCGAATTAAAACATAATCAACGCGTTCAAGAGACTAAGTTTTTAGATGTTCTTCAATATGTTAGAAACGGTCAAATTACACCGCAGGTTAAAGAGTTCTTAGATGAGCACACAAAACCCCATGATGAAGATCACCCGGGCACCAGATTGTTCCCGCGCCGAGAGCAATCTGAAATGTACAATCAAAAAAAATTAAATGAAATTAATGAAGACGAACACGTGATTGATTCTATTTATTTAGGTGATGAAAAATTTGTTACAAATTTAAAAAAAACTGCACCCGTCGTTGAAAAATTAAAAATCAAAGTCGGTTGCAGAATTTTATTTTTAAAAAATGATCCGCAAAAAAGATGGGTCAATGGAACCCGTGGCACAGTGACTGATTTCGCATCAGATTCTATTACAATTCGGAAAGATTACCTAGGTCGATCAAACAGTAAATTAGGTCGCGAAGTGAGTGTTGAAAAATTTCAATTTTCAATGCTGGACGCCGACGGTAATGTTAAAGCCAGCGTGATTCAATTTCCATTAACTTTGGCCTATGCGACAACAATTCACAAATCACAGGGTGCAACCCTTGATGAATTATGGTGTGATTTAGGTGCCTTATGGGAGCCCGGCCAAGCCTATGTGGCTTTGTCTCGATTACGTGATTCAAAGGGGCTGCATATTGTTCGATGGAATTCGAAATCATTCATCGTTGATCCCAATGTTGAAAAATTTTATAAATCCTTGGTCTAGTTATTTAAGCCCGTCCACTTTTCTGTCGAAACAAAGTTTATGTACTATCGACATCCTGATGAAATTCTTTTTGAAGAATTAAAATTTTTATATAAGCCAATTCAGGATGTAGCGATTGTTTTAGATCTTGAATTGTATAAAAAGGGAATTACTCAGGTTTATGTTTTTGACATTAAATCTTCAATTTATTATGAATTTATTAATAGTAAATTGGCTTCAATTTATCGTGAAACTATTATTTGGACGTCATTAAAAAAACAATCAGTTTCAATGTATTCAAAAAAATTAAGAATATCGTTTGATCTAGATAAAGAAGAAATTGATGGTTACGAAAATTTAAATTTTAGGCATCATTTTGTAAAATTAAACATGAAACAACAAGCCGAATTATTAATCTTTGAATTAAATAATCCAAAGCCTACGAAGCCAGACTGTTAGCTCTGTATTGATATTTTCATCAGGATTTAAATTTTCAATTCGTTCAAATAGATACATGAATAAATCCGAGAATGGACTATTCAGATTGGTCTCCCAAATCCGCTGGGTGCATTTAAACGCAACCCTTAATCCATGGTGTGCCCCAGAAGATTTAATAATAACAAACTCCTCGTCTTCATTTGATCTTAGTTCAAACTCTAAATCCGTATAAGCGTCTCGTGTGCCGTTCGCCTTGTTTAAGGCAATCCGAATTTCGAAATATTGATGTGCTAATTGCTGTCTATTGCTTATTTGGTCCATATGGCAATAACGATCAGCATAATTAAAGCCATTTTTTGACCTGCAGATCTGGGTTTGGTATATTTTAAAAAACAGAGGTGAATATGAGTAATCAATCAATCAATTGGTCAGATGCTAAAATTACAGATCAAAATCCGTGCGGCTTAAATGGCGTTGATTTTATCGAATACGCAGGGCCTGATGCCTTATACTTCGAAAAATTATTTACAAAAATGGGTTTTTCTGAACTTTCAAAAATTACTGGTAAAAATATTAAATTATTCCGTCAAGGTGATATTAATTTTATTTTAAATTGCGAACCAAATACTTTTGCGATGAATTTTTCGAAATCACATGGGCCCTGTATATCGGCAACAGGATTTCGCGTAGCAGATGCAGAGCTGGCTTTTGCGTCTGCCGTATCACGCGGGGCAAAAGCATTCGACGGAAACGAAGCTTCACGTGGGGCTGCTCCATTTTTGGCAATTTACGGAATTGGTGATTCATTAATTTATTTTATTGATGAAAAAAATTATAAAAATTTATATCAAGACATCTTCAAACTATCTGACTACGCCATAAGACCAATAGGGCTTGGGTTGCAGATCGTAGATCATTTTACCAACAATGTACCCGTTGGCGAAATGCAAAAATGGTGTGATTTCTATAGCAAAGTGTTTAACTTTCGCGAGGCCCGTTATTTTGACATTAAAGGTAAATCAACAGGTTTAATTTCAAAAGTCATGCGATCACCATGTTCTAAATTCTCTGTTCCGATTAATGAGCCCACAGATACCAAGTCTCAGATTCAAGAATATCTTGAGGAATACAAAGGCTCGGGTATTCAGCATTTGGCTTTGACAACCGAGAACATTATACCGGTTTTAGAAAAATTAAAATCAAATGAAGTGCAGTTTTTAAATTCACCACCCCATAGTTATTACAAACTGTTGAAAGATCGTCTGCCAATGGTTTCTGAAGATCTGGCGAGGTTAGAGAAAAATGCAATTCTTGTGGATGGTGATCACGATGGATACTTGCTGCAAATTTTTTCTAAAAATGTAATTGGCCCTATTTTTTATGAAGTCATTCAACGAAAAGGTCATGATGGTTTTGGCGAGGGCAACTTTCAGGCGCTGTTTGATGCCATCGAGGCCGATCAACGCGAGAGAGGGTATTTATAATGCATCAATATTCGCAAGGTAAAAATCACACGCAAGGTCACAAGGCAGTTCCTGAGGGACAGTTTGAAGAAGAACAAGGTCGCAAAGGTTTTTTTGGCCCAGTTTCGCACTTATTAAAATCAAAGGCGCCCACGCGATGGACCGATGTTCAGGGGCCATTGAAGCCGCATTTGTTTGATTTAGTTCAAATGAAGTATATTGATCAAAATTGGCATCGTCTGATGTACAATGACGACGTTGTGATTTATTCAGCCTTAAGTGAAGTTACTGATTTATCAGCAAAAGAAAACAAGTTATCTGCTTTGAGAAACGTTGAAGGTGAAACGCTTTATTTTTGCCATTTTGGATCTGGCAAAGTAATGACAGAGTATGGTCTTTTAAAATTTAAAAGCGGAAGCTATATTAATATTTCAAAGTCCTTGCAGCATACTTTTATTTTTGAGGAAAAAACGCAATTTTTAATTATTGAATCAAAAACTGGATTGTACCGAGAGCCCGATCGCGGCATGGTTGGGCGTAATGCATTTTATGACTTAGCAGCACTGGGTAAGCCAAACCTTGAAGAGCAAAATATTTTTAAAAAAGAAAAAAATATAAATTGCCTGCAGATTTTTGTTCGTCGTTTGAATGCGATAACAACATTCTCTTATGATGAGTGTGTTTACGACACAGTTTCATGGAAGGGTGATTACTTTCCGTTTACATTACATATCGATGATATGATGCCCATGATGTCACACAGAGTTCATTTGCCACCATCGGCACACACAACGTTTGCTGCAAATGGTTTTGTGGTTTGTACATTCTTACCACGTTTGATTGAAACAGATGCTGATGCGCTAAAGGTTCCGTTCTTTCATCAAAATATTGATTATGACGAAGTTTTATTTTATCATGCCGGTAACTTTTTTAGTCGCGACAACCTACATTCAAATATGATTTCACTTCATCCAGCGGGATTCCCTCATGGGCCACATCCCAAGGCGTTTGCGGCCCAAGGCACGAAAACATTTACCGACGAAGTTGCAGTAATGATTGATACCGTGAAGCCATTAAATATTGATCCATATTTTCAAAATGTTGAACTGACAGATTATTGGAAGTCTTGGCAGAAAAAATAATTTTAAATGGTCTTAGTTTAATGGCCCAAGATACTGCTCGATATGTAGAACGGCCTCTTTATTTAATCGAGCAGGAAATATTTCAAGCCCCGTACGCAATAGGGGTTCATAAGAATAGCTAGAAATCCATACTTTGCTATCGGCATCTTTTGAAAAATCCAAATAAATGACAGCGCTGACTTTACGATCGATATCCTTTTGATAGGCTGCAAAATTACCTAAAGAATATGAGATAAAAGTTTCTCTGCTATCTTTCGTAACGTATTTTTTAACAGGCTGCAGAACGTGCGGGTGCGATCCCATAATGGCTGTGGCGCCAGCTTCAAGAAATATTTCAGCATATTTTTCTTGATTCACAGTCGGTTCGTGTTTGTATTCGATACCCCAGTGAGGGGTAACAATAACGGCATCAATATCTTTTCTGTTTTTAAGATCACTGATTAGGTCAGTGATCTGTTTTGATTGGTCAAAGCAAAATAGAATTTGAGAGAATCTATCTTTAAAGCCATTAATAAATTCAGTACACGCGATCCATGCAATATTAAAATTTTTAATTCGAGTCACTGTATAAAATGGATCTTGCGATTTTGCTTTTCTGGTTCCGACATAAGCCATTTTTTTTTCATTAAGTGCCACAATTGTTTTATCAGCACCAATTGGTCCACGATCAAATGTATGATTATTAGCAGTTGATACAATATCTATACCCGATTTTTTAAGATCATCGATCAGCCGCGGGTGATAATTAAATAAAAAATCTGTTCCGGAATAAACAATTTTATCGTAGGTAAAGCCAACATCGCCCAGATCTTCCTTCTTCTTGTTGATGCCAATAGCTATAGGACCCTCAAGATTCCCATATGAAAAATCAGCTTTTTCAAAAAACGGAATCACTTTTGACCAAATCTGAGCAAAATCTTTTGTTTTGCTTTCAAAAACCTTTTGATAAAGTGCATCGTGAATTAAAATATCACCCACAAATGAAATGCGAATTGTTTCTGACGAGGGCCTTCGACACGAGTCAAATTGCAAAGTGGCCAAAGGTTTTGCAAAGCAAAACAGGTTGTAGAGACTAACAAATAAAAATATTATTTTCATAAAATCAGCCTACCAAACCAAAATGCTAAAAATAAGATTTAGTCCAATGACAGTACTAAGGTCTTGCTGTTGCCAGACTAGACCCAGCCAGTCAGTGGCATCATTTAATTGTAACTTATGCTACTCTAAACAAAGTTATGAATGAAGACTCCAGTCGGCTGCCTCAAAAGCAAGGACTTAAAAATGAATGGTCACTTTTAATTCACAGTTTTGTTGAAAGTTCAGATCTGCTCAAAGAATTATTTTTTGAAAAAATACAAAGATCAGGTTTAACTGCTATTGATTTAAAAAGACATACCAAAATATTAAGTGAAAATCGTAAAAGTTTAAATCTTCAAATTGAAAAGATTAAAGCTGAAATCGATCATTTGAGTACTGTCGCAGAGAATCTAGAGCTCGTAGGATCAGATATTGAACTGATTTTAGAACAAATACAAAAAATAAACTCAGAGGGTGAAAGGTTTTCTGCTGAAGTATTCAAAATTGAAAAAAGGATCAAAAAAATACATGAAATTGAAAGAGCTATTCTTTCTTCAAATCATTCAGCTCTTTAAGTTTTCGACGGCTTTGTTGCAGTACGATTTCAAGAATACGAAATTCTTTGATCGACGGAGTATTTTGCAGAAGCATGCGCCTTAAAACTGTAAAGACATTCATTTTTTTTTGATCTAATTTGAAGCCCATTTCTAGAAGCCACTGCTTTAACGATTCATCTGGAAACACATCAGTTGGTTTTTTTTGCAGCGCCTTTAATTTTTGTTGGCCATCAAGCCGCGTCTTTTCTCCGGTAAAGACAGATCTAAAAATATACATCGCCAGTAATGTTGCCTGAGCCAAATTTAAACTTGAGTTGTCCCCGTAGGTTGGGATAGCACAGCAGAAATTAGCATACTGAATATCTTCAGCACTGAGGCCCCAATCTTCTGGTCCGAATAAAATATGAATGACGAACGGGCTATCAGAATATTTTTGCAATTCTATTGATGATTTTTTAAATTCTCTAAATGTTGTTTCAAAATCTTGTACCTGACGGCCTCGACCGTCGCGTGCGGTTGCTGCAATTTGTAAACCACGGGGTTCATTTTTATAAAACTCTGACCAATCAGGATAAACAATTTTATTTTCTAAGGCGTACTGACCTGTCGCGGCGGCCTTATTGGATTCGATTGTAAATTCACACTGCGGACCAACAAGAATCAATTTGCTAAATCCCATATTTGCCATGGCGCGCGAAGTGGAACCAACATTACGTTCGTAGATTGAGCGCACAAGAACAATTCGTAGCTCGATATCGCGTTTAATGTCTTTATTCATAGGCCAAAGCGATACCATC
>JAYVKY010000030.1:0-2959 GCA_043767965.1 Pseudobdellovibrionaceae bacterium | reverse complement strand
TTTAAAATACAAATCATTACAAACATAGGTCCCGGCTGAAAATGAAATTTCGACGGGATGATTTTGTGATTTTAATTTTTGATAAATAAGATCTACGGGAAATTTTGTCATTAACGCTAAATTTTGATTCTGGTCAATAGGTCCCATGGTTGGCGTAAAACCGGATTCGTCTGAATTTACAGATTGAATCCAATTTAATGCAATTTTTTCAAAACAAACATTTTTTCGCCCCGCCGCCTGCCCTAGCATGATCACATAATCTGGTTTGTTAGTTTTAATTTCTGAATTTAAAAGCTCAAAGGCTGTTTTAAATTCAACAGGTAAAATAACTGTATAAATGTATGGGTGTAATTTTTGAATTTTTTGAATTAATAATTCGCTGGGGTTTATTGATTCGCCTAAGAATGGCTTAAAACCCGAAACTAAGATCTTCATGGTGATCGTAGGAAACGATTCCAAGGGCTTGTAGCTGATTCGCGCTGGTACACGTAGCGTTCATGAAGTCTGCCGGCTTTGCCGAACCAAAATTCGATCTCAAGTGGGATAATTCGGTACCCGCCCCAATTGGGTGGCCGTTGAATTTTTTGATCTTTAAACTTTACAGTTAAAATTTCAATTTTATTTCGAAGCTCGTCAAGTGAACCGATAGGGCTTGATTGGTCTGAGGCCCAAGCGCCAATTTGACTGAGTCTGGGGCGTGAAGCAAAGTATTCATCTGACTCTGTGGCTGATAATTTTTCAACGTAGCCTTCAATACGAATTTGATGGTCGATGTGTGACCAAAAAAAAGTGGCTGCAACATTTTGATTTTCTGAAAGTTCGTGACCTTTTCGACCGTCATAATTTGTAAAAAAAGAAAACCCGCTAGCATCTGTCCCTTTTAGTAGAACGATACGATTAGCGGGTTTATTATTAGATACAGTGGCCAAGGCCATCGCATTATGATCAGGAATTCCTTTAACCTGCGCAAAATGAATCGACTTTAAAAAATTATCAATAGGATCATTCTTAAAGTCGAATTTTAACACAGTTTAAAATTACTTCTTAGCTGGTTTTGCTGCAGGTTTTGCTGCTGCAGCTGGCTTAGCAGCGCCTTTAACGATATCAAGCAATTCAACATCAAAAATTAATGCTGAATTTGCAGGGATACCTGGGCGGCCTGATGGACCGTAAGCAAGTTCTGCTGGGATAAATAATTTATATTTAGATCCGACTTTCATCATTTGTAAAGCTTCTGTCCAACCTGGGATTACGCCACCAACTGGGAATTCAGCTGGTTGACCACGGTCAACAGATGAATCAAATTTTGTTCCATCGATCAATGTACCTGTGTAATGGCACTTAACAGTGTCTTCTTTTTTAGGGATTGGACCTGTTCCAACAGTTGTTTCAATATACTGAAGACCTGAAGCTGTTACTTTTACGCCAGCTGCAGTTTTGTTTTTTTCTAAGAATTCTGCTGATTTTTTCTTATTTGCTTCGCCTTCTTCTTGTTGTTTTTTCATAGAGCCTTCTTGAAGCTTCATCATCGCTTTTTGAATCTCGTCGTCTTTCATTTCAGATTTACCAGCCGCTGCATCTTTTAATGAGGCAGATAAAGTCACAGGATCGATATCGATATTTTGTGCTTTTAAGTTTTTTCCGATTTGTTGACCAATCGCATATGATGCTTGTCCTTTGTCAGATTTTAAATCTGGCTTGTTACAACCAACTAATGCCAATGCAGCCACTGCTGTTGCTACTAATAATAGACTTTTCATTTGTGTTCTCCGTTTCGTTATTGTTTACTTACTTCTAAAAATATATTTTTTATCTGTAGAATAAAATCATGATCGAATTCGGAAGGAATTCAAACACATAACATGCCGCACCTATTACTTTATTTTTTAGCCTTAGTTTGCCTATCGACATCACCAAATTGGGCAAAGCTGAACCAAATGCCGGCCGAAGTGCTGGGTTTTTGGCGTTTGACGATCGCCGCTTTGATTTTAATCGCCTATCAAAAATTTTATAAGAAACAAAGTTTTTTGCAAAATAAAGCCGAAACAAAATGGATTTTAGCCTCGGGATTTTTCTTTTTTTTACATCTTTGGACCTACAAATATGCGGCCAAACACACTCTTATATCACTGACGATGATCCTATTTTCTACGACCCCGATTTGGACAGCCATTTTTAATGTCTACGCCTTCAAAGAGAAAATCACATCACGAATGTTAGTCTCGTTTATGATAGCATTTACAGGAGTTTTTTTACTCGCCAAAGACCAGTTAAACTATTCGACTGAAAATACATTTGGCAATCTAGCGGCTTTAATTTCTGCCTTATTTTATGCGTTTTATTTAATCACCGGCAAAAAAGCCCGCGCCACAGTTTCAAATTTAAACTTTGCAAGCCTACAATATAGCGTCTGTGCCTTTTTCTTTTTACTGGCGACCCTATTACTGAATTCAAATTTTATCGAGGGTTATACTGGGATTTCGTGGCTGTCTGTCTTAGGACTTGTTGCCCTGCCCACATTATTAGGACATTTTTTATTTACATATTTAGTTAGCCACATGAATTTAGCCATGATCACATGCGGAAAATTAATCGAACCTGTTCTTGCCAGCTTGATGGCCTATTTTTTATTTCAAGAAAAATTAACCGCAATGACGGCCTTGGCTTTTTTATTTACAAGTATAGCGATTTTAAATTTATTTTGGCCGCAGATAAAAATCCAAGTAAATCAATTCGTTAAATAATCCACAATTTCCGTTTCGCTACCCTGAAATTCAATCTTTGGTTTCCGGATATCAAGACTGCGCAAATATAAGGGATCATAATACCAAACCAATAATTTTTCAATCCAGATTTTATTTTTATTTAGACCTTTGTTTTGGATAAAATCATTTTTAGCAGTCAGTAAATCAGAAATAATTTCATCAGCACGCAAGCTGCCAAGTCGTTTTGAAATCTG
>JAYVKY010000029.1:0-10995 GCA_043767965.1 Pseudobdellovibrionaceae bacterium | reverse complement strand
TTTTTTTTGATCACTGGATACAGATTCGAACTGCAATCGAGAAGTCAGCCCATCGCCCACCGTTTTTGATTTTAGTTGTACACGCGAATTCATTGGGTTATTTGCGTAGCGGCTGACGATGATCACGTCGAAAGTGTGACCATAATAATCAAAAGGTACACGATCCTCAAGGAGTGTTCCCGATAAAGAAATATTTTTTGAATAGCTACGAAATGTTTTTCCCTTTGCAGAGATCAGTAAAATTTCAATTTTTAATTCGTGACGAGCCGAGCGATTTGAATAGCCATTTATTTTTGTCTTTGTAAAATTGAGATCTTTCGGCGGGGCAGCCCCTGACCAAGTTAAATTTTCGGCATCAAAGCCATTTTCAAAAGATTTTGTTTGAGTGAATTCATCTGTCAGCTTAATCAGCGTGGCAGATTTTGTAACGGATCTCGTAGTTGTTTTTTCTTCTGCTATTTTTTTAGCAGCTTCAGCATCTTTGAAAAAATCAATTTGATCGCAGTCCAAAAAAATATTTAATGGCTGCCAATTTTGCCAGTTCGTGGACCAGATATAAAATTTTGAAAATTCTGTATGTTTAATTTTAAATATAGTGAGTTGCATTTGATCTTGCGTTAAAGGCTGCGACTGAACTTGCATTGTTAAATCAAATAAGACCCAGACAACATTTTTTGGCATATAGCTTTGTCGGTAATTTTGGGGTGAATCTAAACAATTTACGCAAAAATAATTTTTTTAGACCTTTAGACAGCTTGCAAAATGGTCTGGCCCTATTTTTTTAAGCAAAGGTTTGTTTATCTTGCATTCAGCTGTGCCAATTGGGCAGCGTGGGTGAAAATAGCAACCTGAAGGTGGATTAATTGGTGATGGGACGTCACCAATTAAAATAATTCGCTGTTCGCGTGGCTTTGGATCGGGTACTGGGATCGCTGACAACAAAGCCTTTGTGTAAGGATGCTGAGGGTTTTTATAAAGTTCTTCAGCGTCAGCATATTCAACAATTTCACCAAGGTACATCACCGCTACTTTTGTTGAAACGTGTTCGACCACTTTTAAATCATGTGCAATAAAAACATATGTTAAGCCCAATTTTTGTTGAAGCTCCATTAATAAATTAATTACCTGGGCCTGAATTGAAACATCCAGGGCAGATACAGGTTCATCACAAATAATAAGTTCAGGGTTAACAGCCAAGGCGCGTGCAATGCCCACGCGTTGACGTTGGCCACCTGAAAACTCGTGCGGGTAACGCGATAAGTGTTCGGGACGAAGCCCAACCAGATCAATCAATTCACGCACGCGCACTTTTCGATCAGCTTCGTTGTTGTATAGATTATGTATAATTAAAGGTTCTTCTAAAATTGCACCGATGGTCATGCGTGGATTCAGTGAAGCATAGGGATCTTGGAAAATAATTTGCATGTGTTTACGTAATTCACGTAATTTTTCACCAGACGCATTTGTGATGTCTTGGCCCTTAAAAAATATTTTTCCAGAAGTGGGGTCGATTAATTTTATGAGGCAGCGACCCAAAGTAGATTTGCCACAACCTGATTCACCAACAAGACCCAGAGTTTCACCTTTTTTTAATTCAAAAGAAATATTTTGCACGGCCTTAACAGCCGCTATTTGTCGCGATAAAATCCCACCGTGAATCGGAAAGTGTTTAACGATATTTTCCGCCTTTAATAAAACTTCAGACATAATTAATTTTCCGCCTTAATGGGGTTAAAGCATGCAACACGATGTACGCCGCGTAAATTTTCAAGATTAGGTTCACGAGCACGACATTCATCGGTCGCAAATTTACAGCGATCTAAAAATCGACAACCTGCTGGTAATTTATAAAGATTTGGAACAAGTCCTGGGATTGTATTCAGCTGAGTTAATCGATGACCCGTTTCAAAATGTGGAATTGAATCTAAGAGTCCACGTGTGTAAGGATGTTTGGGGCGATAAAAAATATCTTCGACAGTGCCATATTCGACAACCTTACCTGCATACATCACTAAAACGTCTTGGCACATTTCTGCAACGACACCCAAATCATGTGTTATTAAAATCATACCGGCTTGAAATTCTTTTTGTACTTTGCGCATTAAATCTAAAATTTGTGCCTGAATTGTAACATCAAGAGCTGTTGTGGGCTCGTCCGCAATTAATAATTGCGGGTTGCAGCTCATGGCCATTGCGATCATGACCCGTTGTCGCATACCGCCAGATAATTGGTGGGGATATTCATCGTATCTTTTTTCTGGGGCAGGAATACCGACCAGCTTTAACATGTCGATAGCTTTTTGTTTCATTTCAGTTTTTGATAAATTTGATTGATGCAGTTGTATGCTTTCTTCAACCTGATTGCCTATGGTGTAAACGGGATTCAGTGATGTCATAGGCTCTTGAAAAATCATGGCCATTTGGTTACCTAAAATATCACGCATTTGCGCGTCTGTTTTTTTAAGTAAGCTTTCGCCTTTAAAAACTACATCACCTGAAACAATTTTTCCGGGGCTTTGAATCAATCCCATAATAGACAACGCAGTCTGTGATTTACCACAACCTGATTCGCCAACAATACCTAAAGTTTGGCCTTTTTTAACTCGGAAAGAAATATCATCGACCGGAAAAATTGTGCCGTCGTCTGTGATATAGCGTGTTCTTAAATTTTGGACTTCAAGTAATATTTCAGACATAGAAAATATTCTAGTCATAATTTATTCAATCAGCAATTGGAAACGCTGACAGTTTGATATAGATTAGGCCCATGCGTAAAGAAATTAGCCCTATTTATTCGTATATTGAATCAACATTACAGCCCGAGTCAGACCTAAAGAAAAAAGCGAGATTTTTTTCTGAAGAATTAGGTCTTGAAGGGATTTCAATTTCTCAAACCGAAGCCCATTTGATTCAGTTTATATCTAGCCTTATGCGGCCCCAAAAAATAGTCGAGATCGGTACGCTGACGGGTCTGTCTGCCCTGTATTTAGCAGAGTTATTGCCAGCGACTGGAAAACTTTGGACGCTTGAAAAGTCAGCTATTCATATCGAAAAATCAAAACAAACCTTACAAAAATATATTTTATCAAATCAGTGCGAAATTATTGAAGGCGACGCAATGGTGAATTTACCAAAAATATCAGACCAAGGGCCTTTTGATTTGATTTTTATCGACGGAAATAAGGCGGCCTATTTTGACTATTGGCAATGGGCACAAAAAAATATTTCTGCGCGCGGGATGATCGTTATTGATAATGTTTTCTTGGCTGGTGCAGTTTGGGGTGATCAATCCCAACAAAAATTTAATGACAAACAAATTTCCGTTATGAAAAAAATGACTCAAGAAATTATTCAATCTGTCGAATTTCAATCTACGTTTATTCCGACAAACGAAGGTTTGTTGGTTTGCGTAAAAAAATAAAATTCAACGTGTTGTCGTTATTTATTTGAGTTCGTTTAAAAAACTCTCAACAGCTGGTTTGTATTCGCTGGGGAAGTCCCTAAGGCCATTAAGGTGACCTGCCTGTGGCAGACCACATTTTTTCCAATTCAAATTAGGCAGATTTTCAAAAATTTCATCAATGTGTTTGGGTGAAATCATGGGATCTTTCCAGCCACGTATGCTTAATAGTGGAAAGCCTTTCGGAAATTTTTCAAGATCTTTTTTGATATCTTTATGTAACGACGGTGCCCAACCCAAGGCGACGACAGGTGTGCATAAAATTTTTAGTGGTAAAAATTTTACACCCATTTGATATTCTAAAAGTTGAAATGAAGAATAAATAAAATTTAGACCAGGGCCGCTGTCACAAATCATGGCTTTGATATCGCTATGACCTGTCGTGAAATGCCTAGCCATAAATTCAATGCAGCAACCAGCGACATTTGAAAACGCGAAAATAATTTTTGTTTTATAGTCAGATAATAATTGAAAGTGTTCTTCGATCTGGTCAGCTAAGGCATGTTTCATGCCGAATTTTTTCGTAACGTGACTGTAGGGTAAATAATAATGATCTTTGACTGAGTCTTTCAGATTAAACACATAGGCGTCATAGCCTATTTCATTCACATATTCGATGTGACGGCGTAATGCTTTTTTGTGGCCCTGAAAAAAATGAGCAAAGAAAATCAGGGTATCTGATTTTCTTTGTGTAGCCTTAAAAAGTTCACCTTCGTCCGGAAACATAATAATTAGTGTTTATGGCTTTGATTTTTTGTGGGCCACAATTCTGTCCAGTGTGGGCGATCTTGTTGACTTGCAGACAGTGCGTTATCAGCTGTTTGCTGAAAAGTGTCTTTCGAAACAATGACTTTTTCCAAAGCTGTTTCTGACAAAGCCTTTCCGCAAGCATCCATCACGGCGGTATCATCAATGTGATGATAATTATAAATCTCTTCGGGTCGGCCACATTTTGAATGTTTACGAACAGCACAGGATTCTTGTCTGACACCAACGATAGAACCTAAATTATCAAGTAATCCAGCTTCGCCGTCATGAACGCTGACAATCGGTATTCTGCGGCCAGAGGCCATGATAAGGTCTGCTGATTCGACCTGACCTTGTCGATTTAAATACAAATCCGAATTTATTTTCAAACCATTTCGCAAATAGTCATAATCATTTTCATGGGCTAAAATACCACATAATAAATCTGGCGAAGTGACCACAATCACATTGGCATAAATTCCTCGTGATAATAAATTTTCAGAGGCCTTAATAGCTTCGGTACACAAAGAGCCCATCGCAAAAATATTTACAACATTGTCGCCAGGTTCAAAACCCGCGTAACCACGATAGTCGATCAGGTAATACCCTCCTTTTAAAGCGTCTTCACGAAGTGCAGAAAAAATTTCCGACTCAGAAATTGCTGAAATTTCTTCTTCGTTTGTGCTGCCGCTGACTGAAAATTCTGACCGCGACAGTAGTATTGATGAATTTGTTTTAAACGTGGCTTGCTTCGTTAAATACTTCAGCATATCTTTTTGATCGGCACCACGAGTGACTAAACGCAACAGCACGCCTGATCGACCTGTATTATCATTTAAAATGTGGCGTTTAAATGCATCGGACAAAATCCAATCTACTTCAATGCAAAAAAACGGTTCCCAAGTGATTTGATTCGGAATTTGAAAATCTGATTTCCAACCGTGCTGTGCGCCTTCGGGTGAAAGCGTAACTCCGGATGGAGTTCCAACACAAATAAAGCTTGATTTCCAGTATTGATTATAAAAATACTGATCGAGTGCGCGCTTAATAAAAAAATCATAAATTGTCATCATCGGCATGATTGGAACACCCGTGATATCACGCATTTTTCCAAACGAGCCCACGCAGGTCATTACATTGCCTTCGGCAATTTCAAAACGTAAAAATCTGTCTGAGACTTCTTCGCCAGGGACCAAGTCTGGTAATTTAGTATCTTTAACACCCAAATCAGTTTCTAGATCTGTTACAACTGGAGCACCAAAAATTTTACCATCCATTGCTGGATTTAAATTTGTCGATGTGCCGACATCAGGCGCCATCGTCATAAATAATTCACCTGCTGTTTTCCATTTTTTTTCAGTGTCAGTTAATTTTGTTGAGTCTGCGTTGGCTATGCGAGTCAGTTTTGCAGTTAATTGCCCAAGCATCCATTGTGTATGTGGGTAGCTGGCCATTTTTGTATTAATATCTAATTTTTCAGGAATTTCACCAATTTTTGAAATGGCGTCTATGAAAAATTTTTGATTTTTCTCTTTCAGTGTATTTTGTGCTTTAATTTCAGAATATAATTTATCGCCGCGCTCTTTAAGAAATTTACCCTCAGTTGATTTTGCATCAAACCCTGAAAAAAGTGATGAACCTATGATACCCTGTTTTTTCTGCATCTCAGAGATCTCATCAGTAGAGCTTAACGAAGAGTGATTGCCAGGCTGTGCGGCCATCTTCAGACCCCAACCTTTTAATGTGTGAGCAATAATAATTGTAGGTTTGCGTGTAGATTCTTTGGATTTTAACATCGCTTCAGCAATGCCCAACATATCGTGGCCACCAAAATCACGAAGGGCTTCGTAAAGTTCAATATCTTCGACAGAATCGATAAATTTCTTCATCAATGGATGTTCTTTGATAATCCCTTTTTTTAAGGCTTTCATGTCTTGAACTAACAGCAAAGCCTGTAATTCGTAGTCGAACAATTCTTTTTCTAAAAAATTTCTAAAAGTATCGCCACCGGGCTTTTTAAATAAGGCAATTCGCTTAGAACCATGACGAAGTTGAATAACTTCCCAACCGTTAGCGGCCATAGATTTCTCAATACGATCAGCGTCTGAACCATTTAATACTTTTTGATTCACGACACGGTGGCCGTCAAGAGATTGTCGATTGTAATCAACGATCCAAGTTAAATTTCCAATTTCGCGTTCTGCAAAATCAGGTACGGCTTCGTACATAGAGCCTTCGCGAAATTCAGAGTCACCAGAAAGAGCCCAGAAATGCGCATCGGGCACATTGTAATTATGCTCTTTGGCAAAACGGTAAGCCAAAGCCAAGTATCCGGCTTGTACGGGTGGAATGCCCACTGTTCCTGATGGGAAAAAATTATGATGATCAGAATCGTAGGCTGAATGATAAGATTGGAAAACGGGCTCATTATTTTTTGAATATTTACGAAGGCCCATCATGGCTGTATTTTTTTGACTCTCTGTAAACTTTGAAAAATCTGCATTCAAAAATAAATCTAATAAATAATTATATGAATGATCTGTCGGGCTGGCATGTGGTTTATTAGCTATGTGATCAAAACCTGTTTTTACAATTAAATGCAAAGCGCCCATAATATGAAGAGCCGAGGCCGAGCCTGATTGATGACCGCCAACCTTAGGATCGCCTTTTTCTTTGTCAGGTCTGTTGTTGGCTTGAAAAATCATCTGTGTGGCTAGGTAATGTGCCCTTCGAGCAATTGAATCTAAAGTATTTTTATCAAGATCTTTTAAAGAGATATTTTTAGAGGACATTTTTTTCTCCGTGAGTTCTAATTTAGTCAAAAATGAGTAGAGTCTTTTAGAACAAAGACTCTACAATAAAAGTTATGTCAAATTCAACCAACAATTGTCTATGAAAGCACGAAATCCCAACGAACCTTTATGGTCCCGTCTGCGTCGACCATGCCTTTGGGTGGATTTGGAAATGGTGCAGCTTTTTTGAACGCTTCTACGGCTGCGTCATCAAGTTCACGAACGCCGGAAGCCCCCAGAACTTGAACTCCAACTAGGTTTCCTTTGTCGTTTAAAATAATAAGTAATTGAGTTCGTTTATTTTCTTCACTAGCAATGGTGCGCCCTTGCGAAAGAATTTTTTTCATCTGGTCACGCAGTTTTGATTCGTACCACTGGTCTAATTGTGTACGAATGCGTTTGTGGTAACCATAATATTTATATTCGCGTGTATTCAGTTGAGTCATCAAGCTGGGCTCGACATCTTCAATATGATCGTTAGTACTTGCTGCCTGTTGCAAAGCCGAGCCATTTTGAAAAGAATGTTCTTTTTGAGCCATTTTTTTAACAGCTTCATTTTTATTTAATGACGAATAAACATCAAAGCCAGTATTGAATAATTTTGATTTAAATTCACTTTGATGATTTGTAATTTGCTTTTCAACGGCTTGTTGTGGGGCCTGTTTTGCGATATTGGGTTTTGTTATAGAATTTTTAAATTGATCAATATTTTTGGCGACAGTTTCTTTTCGGACTGTATTGTTTTTTGCGCTGAGGTACTTCGCATTTTTATCAATCTCGTTATTTGCTTGATTTTCATCAGTCTGTACAATTTGATGCAAAATTTTAGGCTCGGTTTCCATTTGAGTCTGCGCAGTTTGTAAGGGGTTTGGTTGCTCAACAAGAACAACTTCTATGGCTGCTGGTTTTTGCGGTTTTAGGTAGGGGATCAAAATTATAGTTGCCGTCAAAAAAATATGAAATAAAAAAGAGAAAAGAAGAAATTTTTGAAAATGAGTCAGTACTTTTTGGATCAGATTTTTTTTATGTTTCATATGAACCTCTAATATCTAGACTATCGGAGGTATGACCCGCGAAATTGAGGCTTTGGTCAGTGCATAATGAGTGTTTTTTAAGAATTAGACAATGGTCCAGGTAGGCTGTTTGAGTTCGTTGATTTGACTTCGCTGTGACAGATTGTGACAATGTTTAAGAATGAGATTTCAAGTTTGGTGTTTAACAGATAAGGGACTTAAGCGGCAAGGAAACCAAGATTCGTATTTAGTTGACGAAAAATTGGGAATATTTGTTGTCGCAGATGGAGTCGGCGGACACATGGGTGGTGAAGTGGCCTCATCGATAGCTGTTGAAACAGTTCGTGAGGTTATTTGTCATCCAAAAGCGCATCAGTTTTCTGCACGCGATGTTTTGCTTCAGGCCTACACCGAAGCCAGTCATCGTATTTTTGATCGAGCCACCCAAGATCCGAAATTAAATGGCATGGGTACCACTATGGTGATGGGGTATTTTCGCGATGGCAAATTGCATATCGCAAATGTTGGTGATAGTCGTTGTTATTTGTACCGACGGCCCTATGTCTGGCAAGTCACTGAAGACCATTCCCTGATAAATGAGCAAATTCGACTAGGTTTATTAAGCGAAGAACAAGCTCGAAAAACTATCGGAAAAAATGTGATCACACGAAGTGTTGGTTTTGAGCGTGATGTTTTTCCTGATATTTGTGAACGTGAAGTATCCACGGGCGATACCTTTTTATTTTGTTCAGATGGTTTAACGGGCATGATCACAGATCAAAAAATGAGTCAAATTTTAAATGAACATCCAGTTGAGAAAACGACACCTCTATTTATTGAAAACGCTTTGTCTAATGGCGGCGATGACAATGTCACAGTTTTGGTATTAAGCTTTCAAGAGTGAGTGAACTTCGAAAAACAATAACAGTCTATTTTGTAACGACCGATGAAAAAAACACAAAGCGTATTGTGGTGCCAGTTGCATATTTTAAGCTGACCGCTTTTTTTATGGCGGTCGTCGTCTTGGCATTTTTTGCTGGTTTTATTGATTATTTTGGTTTACTGGCACAATCTTTAGAAAATAAAAAACTGAAAATTGAAAATCTGAATCTAAAAAAGCAATTTCAAGTTGTTGAAGGCAAACTTGATGGCCTTCAGTCGGCCTTAGACCGGGTTACAAGTATTTCCAATAAATTAAGATTAATTACTGATACAAAATTAAAAGATCGTTCTGAAAAATTAAATTTTCCCGCGAATCAAATTGCTCAAAATCAAAATGAGCAAATTAAAAAAACTGAAAAAGATTCTCGATTGAGTTTATCTGATCTTGAAAAAAGCGACCCCGTCGTTCAATCTGAAGTATCGTTAAATCCATTTCGCGGGGAGTTAGCTTCTGAAAAATCAACATCAAATTATGCCACACTGGTTATCCGAATAGATGATGCAGTTAAAGATTCAAATCTAAAAGAACAATCGGTGATCGAGCTATGGGAATTATTATCCGATAGACAAAGTTTGCTGGCAGCAACGCCAAGTATTCGCCCTGTTCGTGCGCCTGTTGGCTCGCGTTTTGGTTTTCGAATCGATCCCTTTAATGGCAAACAGCGAATGCATGCCGGGCTTGATTTTGTGGCTTCACCAGGGTCGCCTGTTCGAGCCCCCGCAGATGGTATTGTCAGCTTTGCGGGATGGGATGAGCAGTACGGAAAACTTGTTTCGATTGATCATGGTTTTGGTGTACTTACGCGCTATGGTCATAATTCTCAGCTGTATGTACAAGTTGGACAGAAAATATCAAAATATGACGTTATTTCTGCAGTTGGTTCGACAGGGCGGTCAACGGGGCCACATTTGCATTACGAAGTTCGTGTCAACAGCATTCCCGTCGATCCTGCAAATTATATATTGGACGAAGAGTAATTCGAAAAATTATAATTTATCGAAAAATGATCAAAAATTTTACAGATGTCTGATCACTGGCACTTTACGCTCAAATTGACCCAAATTGGTCCAGAAAACGCTTCAAGCTGCCACAGAATTTAGGTTTTATTTGGCTCGTATTTTGTATGTGTTATTCTATAGAGGTAGCAATGAATAAAAAGCAAATATCACTTTCTTTTTTATTTATCATTTTACTCAGTTCGGCTGGCTGGGCTCGTGTTGATTTGGAACAAACAAAAGTACTTAATTTGCCGGCCGACACATCAGTACCCTTGATCAGCGAAGAAACAAAAAATAAAATTATACCATCATCAGTTGAGTCAAATGTGTCGGCGACAGAATTTTTAGCAAAAATGGCCGACAACACAGTCTCTTTATGGTGGAGCACGACGCCGCTTCGTCAGACGTCAATTGGTAAAGCCGCTGATGCGGCTGAAAAAAAATTAAATGTTCAAGCTGATTTTGAAGATCAAAATAAAGTGAAACACACATTTAATTTAAAAGTATTAGCAATGCAAGCGCTCGCTCGTATTGAATACAAGGGTTGGGTTCACGCAGCCATCAGTTATGATGCGCGTGCTGCAAAAACCGAGGCTGAAATTTCAGAGAAAATCAATAACAAGCAAGATTTAGTTATTTCGCAATCAATCACTACCGCCGAGAGCAAATCGCAAATTGGATTTCGCTGGAATTGGTAAAATTATTTTTGGCCAATATCTGTTCGAAACAATCTATTCTTTATACTTATTTTTTCATTTAAGGCATAAGCTTTTGTTAGGGCCTTTGAAATACTTAGATCAGTGACCACGACGTTCAAAACGCGACCACCATTTGTAACAAGCCCGCTCGCAGTTTTTTTAACCGCTGCAAATAAAATATTTTCTTGAATTGATAAATCAACATCAATGGGAATTCCCTTCAGGGGCGCCTCTGGATAACCCTCTGCTGCATTGACAATACAAACAGCGGACAGACTATTTTGTTTGATCGGATTTAAAATACCATTGGCTAAATTTAAAAACAAAACAGCAGTGTCATTTTC
>JAYVKY010000028.1:0-2903 GCA_043767965.1 Pseudobdellovibrionaceae bacterium | reverse complement strand
CACGACTTAGATCTTCGAAATACATTAATTATTGGGATACCAACAGTGTCTACATTTTTAAACCCCTATTTAATTTTCGCTTTTTTTGCGAATGTACCTGCAGGGTTAATTACACTGGCCGGTACGTCTGCTTACGTCGTAATGACAAATGACAGCACACCACAGTACAAACAAATCCAATTACTTGATAGCAAGAATTATAAAAATATTTCAGAAGAACAAATTCTAGAAAGCTTGAATAAAATTCTGTACGAAGTGAATGGCCAAAGATAACTCGAAATTTTATAAATTCCTGCGGTACTGCCCGCCAACTTCATACAGGGCTTGCGACATCTGATACAAAGAACAGTGCCGCGCAGCAGACATTAAAGCTTCAAAAATATTACCTCCACTGAGGGACGTTTTTTTCAAATTGGCAATCTCTTGTGCTGCTTTTTCAGAATTTACTTTTTTAAAATCTTCGACCGCATGCAATTGATAATTTTTTTCTTCGGTTGATGCCCTGGCCATTTCAATTTTAGGCGCCGCATAATCTGCAGCCAATGTTTTTGGATTGATAAATGTATTCACACCAATAATCGGTAATTCTCCGGAATGTTTTAGATGTTCGTAATACATGGATTCTTCTTGAATACGTGAACGCTGGTATTGGGTTTCCATCGCACCCAGTACACCACCGCGTTCACTGATTTTTTTAAATTCTTCAAGCACAGCTTCTTCAACCAGATCCGTCAGTTCTTCTAAGAAAAAACTGCCTTGATTTTGGTTTTCGTTCTTACTGATGCCAAATTCACGGTTGATAATCATTTGAATCGCCATGGCACGGCGAACAGATTCTTCAGTCGGTGTTGTAATTGCTTCGTCATAGGCGTTTGTGTGCAGTGAATTACAATTATCGTTTAAGGCCAGAAGCGCTTGAAGCGTTGTTCGGATGTCGTTGAAATCAATTTCTTGGGCGTGAAGTGACCGGCCCGAGGTTTGAATGTGGTATTTTAGTTTTTGCGAACGATCATCGGCTTTATAAAGATCACGCATCGCAATCGCCCAAATTCTTCTGGCGACGCGACCCAGGACCGCATATTCAGGGTCTAATCCGTTACTGAAAAAGAATGACAAGTTCGGCGCAAAATCATCAATTTTTAATCCGCGTGATAAATAATATTCAACAAATGTGAAGCCATTGGATAATGTAAACGCCAACTGACTGATGGGATTAGCCCCCGCTTCGGCAATATGATAGCCTGATATACTGACGGAATAGAAATTTTTAATGTCATTTTTTGTAAAATAACTTTGAATATCACCCATCATTTTAAGTGCAAAATTAATTGAAAAAATACAGGTGTTTTGACCTTGGTCTTCTTTTAAAATGTCGGCCTGAACTGTGCCCCGCACGGCCTGAATTGTTTTTAATTTAAGATCTTTATATTCACTGTCTGACAATTTTCTTTTAAGCTCTGTCTCTTTTTTTACAACTTCTTGATCTATGGCTGTGTTAAAATAAAATGCCAAGATCATTGGCGCTGGGCCGTTGATCGTCATGCTGACGGACGTGTTCGGATTTGTCAGTTCAAACCCTGCATACAATTTTTTCATATCATCGAGCGTACAAATGTTAACGCCACTTTCGCCGACTTTGCCGTAAATATCAGGACGCAAATCAGGGTCTTGACCGTACAAGGTCACCGAATCAAATGCGGTTGACAACCTGTGGGCTGATTCACCTTTGCATAAATAATGAAAACGTTTATTCGTACGATCAGGCGTACCTTCGCCGGCGAACATTCGCTTTGGGTCCTCATCTGCACGTTTAAGCGGGAACACGCCCGCCGTGAACGGAAAATACCCTGCAACATTTTCTAGTTTTAAAAATTTAAACCTGTCACCAAAATCAGTAAAACTTGGTACGACAATTTTTCGAATTTTTAGTCCACTGAGGGATTTTGAAGTTAATTTTTGTTTGATTTCACGACCGCGGACAGAAAATATTAATTCATCGCTGGCATATGTTTTTTGAAGTTGACCCCAGCTTGTAAGGGCTGTCATTTCATCAACTGTGAAACCTTCAGAAAATTCTTTTTTCTTTTTTTCAAAAATTTCTGGTTGTAAGGAAAGTTCGTCTTTGAGTTTTTCAAGCGATCCCAGCAAGCTTGCTTTTTCTGCCAATTTTAAAGTTCTGGATTTGTACCCGCGCACTGTCGTTACAATTTCAGCCAAATACGTTTGTCGATCCGCAGGAATAATTATGTGTTCTTCAGCAGACAAAACTGTTTTTCGAAAGTCCTCAGAAATCTTAGGCATTGATTCATTTTCAAATAACTTATCTGCTATTGAAAAAAATAATTTGTTAACCCCACCATCATTAAATTGACTGGCCTGGGTTAAAAATACGGGGACTAGGGTTTCATCATTAAATATTTTTCTTGAACGTTTATACTGCTTGGTCACATCACGAACAGCATCCAAGGCGCCACGTCGATCTGCTTTATTAACAGCAACAAAATCTGCAAAGTCGATCATATCAATTTTTTCAAGTTGTGATTGGGCACCAAAATCAGATGTCATCACATACATTGATAAATCACTGACCTCAGTGATGGCCATATTGCCTTGGCCAATTCCGGATGTTTCAGCAATAATAAAATCAAAGTCACATTGTTTTAAAAATTTTAAAATTTCTGGAAGCGCGCCAGCGATTTCACGCCCTGATCCACGCGAGGCCACAGAGCGCATAAAAATGTTTTTTCGGGATAATGAATTCATTCGTATACGATCACCCAAAAGCGAACCGCCCGTTTTTCGTTTTGATGGATCCACACAAACGATTGCAATTTTATGTTCTGGGTATGCATTTAAAAATCGTTGCGCAAGCTCATCGATTAAAGATGATTTTCCGGCACCGC
>JAYVKY010000027.1:0-4399 GCA_043767965.1 Pseudobdellovibrionaceae bacterium | reverse complement strand
AACTGATTTTTTGCCAACACTAAGAGCTCCAGAATAAATAAAGTTTTTTAGTTCCAGTTCACTTTATTCATCTTAGAATTTTCGATATCTTCAGACAGCTTTTGAGCTTTTTTTTCTAGTTTTTCAAGTTCGGCTTGAGCACGTTTTTTAAGTAGTAACATTTCTTCAGCCATATTAAGTGCAGCTAAAACTGCAGCATTTTGAAAAGAGCCATTCTTTGTTGCTTTGAGAGCTTCAGAGATTTTTGAATTTACAAATTGCACAAGTTCTTCGACGGTTTGCTCGTCATGAGAAGTTTTTATTTTATAAGAAACGCCTGCAATTTTAAAATCAAAAGTTTTCTTTTTTAACTGATTTGAGTTAACTTTTGTTGAAGTCTGAGCCATAAAGTTTTTAAGTGTCCTTCTTTTTTCTATAATTCTAAAATGATAAGTCCTTAGAATCATTATAGAAGTCTGATCAAAAGGCGCAAGCCCTAAATAGCCAATTAAACTATTTGTTACACAGACAAACTTCGGATTCCTGAACAATCTGACAGTCGAGCGTTTTTCTATTTTTATTAGACATGACTTTTAATTGAGTGATTTTTTCATCAACTCGGACAATTTCGATCTTAAGCCCATTTTCATGAATTTCTAAAGTTTTTTGCCAATCATTTTCAATTTTTGCATTTAAAATAAGCTGGTTTATTTGCGCCTGAAGTACTTTAGGCCTATGACGCATATCAATATTTATGGGTATGTGACGCTGATCTTTATCAATTTTAAAGAGCTCTATAGCATTATTTGTAATCTTTATTTTTCGATTTTCATCTTGGGTTCGAAAAAAAAGCTCTCGGTAAATAATTTTTTCAGAGACTAATAAATATTTCTTCTGAATCTCTGTATAAAGTTGTGAATAATTTTTTAAACTTTTTAGTTGATTAAAATCAAGATTACAATTTTTGATCTGACTTTGAAACATTGACAATGGTTGCAAAATTTCTTTGGCAACCAACATCTGCGTACATAAAATAAAACTACAAATTAAGCGGCATTTCACTGACTATACAGTATTACTTTCTGAAACGTAAATCGAGCTTTATCTCTTCACATAATATTGACGATGCCCTGCCACAACCCTCTTGTGTATCTTGTATACAATACGATCTAAACTCTGTTCGCCATATGGATGCCAGTTCACAACGATTGCTCGCGCTACCTAAATGAGTAGGCGCAACAGGATCAGCACTGACCTCACTAACACCATCAGCAGCCGATGTCGGAACTGCAGAAGCTTGTGATTTGTCTTGAACATCGCCTTCAGAAACTTCATTCGTATTTACCAAACTGAGACGACTTTTGGCAAAAATACGACGAGTGTTTGGATATGCCTCTGGTAAGGTTATTGTGTTTATGCGATCAGATGTTTTTGTATCACTAGCCATGCGGTACACACCGGGCATCACCGAAACAAAATCACCTGACTTCATCGGCGAGCCAACAAGTACGCGCAAATATCTTTTTGGAATAACATCACCCGGATAATCTACTGTCGCCTCTTGGTAAGTTCCATTTGACTGAAAGCGATAAAGATCTGCTAAATCCATCATGCCTTGTGCCGCATTTAGTGTCTCGCAGACAAAAAGAGCATGCTCACGAATTTCTTTTGATAATACTAATGTATTTAAATTATTTTCATAACAATAATTGTATGCTGCACTAACAGCGACGTCGATGTCCGCAAAACCTGCTATCGACAGATCACCATACGACCTTAATGTTTGACGAAACAGATTTTGGCCCGAGAAATATTTTTGAAAATAGACTTTCTTTTGCTCTACCAAAGAACCCATATCACGGTACACTTTGATATTTCTTTCGGCTGAAAAACTACTGGGCACTGAAATTTTTTGCAGCTGAATCTGAATGTTTTTTCCTGATACAACGTTCACAAAACCTGGGTAAATTGTGTTTTCAAAGCCCACAATATACGAACCCGCTTCTAAAGACTGTGCTGAATTTAATGAAAACTTTATGGGTAATGTGCATTTACGAATTAGTTTGTGCATTGTTGTTCTTGCATCAATAGTCGATTCTGGTTGATCACATTTTTGCACGACCACGTGTGAAAAATATTGCGTTGGCCCCACAGCTCCAACCACTGTCAGAGTGCCTGCACTTGCAGATGACTTGGTCATAGGTGATATAAAATTATCTGATCTGGCAGAGTTGGACAGCGCTGATAATACAATACGACGATCCTGTAAATAAATGTCCTTCATAAAACGCACATGCCCTGTAGCTGTTTTTTCAACAGTTAATGGCACCGTATAGACTGCGCGAAACTCTTCGGGACGCAATTTTATTTTAATATTTGAATCGAAAACTTCGCCTTTAGTTCCTTTTGAAATAACTGAATCAATATGTTCAGGAGTATATTCTGGATTATGCTGCAACAAATATTCAGCAAACCATTTGGCCTCTGATAAGCGAACGCACCCTGAACTTAAATGCCGATTTGAATTTAAAAATAGCAAAGGATCGTCTGTAAAATGCATAAAGATATCGTCGGAATTACTGCCGTATGTATTTTTATCTGAAGATAACGGAAATTTATAAACACCCAATGCATTTTTAGGACCTGGATCCATTACAAAACTATGACGTTTAGCAATTCCCCTTGAATCGTTTTTCCAGTCTAAGGTTGTTGGATCGACCTCTTGCCCTGTCGTATTATTAATGACATGCATTCGAATTCGTTTTAAAAAATTCACATCTTTTTGTATTTCGGGCAGTTTATCTTGTAGAACAACACTGTCTGTTGCCGTCCAAGTTGTATTTAGCACGACGTGTGTCACCCATGTTTGCATCATCGGTGTTCGACGCAATGGTCTTCCATTAATCGTGGCCATTGATTTGATGACCTCATTATTTTCATAGACCTTCATTTCAGTTGCATTTGTATTTACAAAAATCATGTTGGGTTCTAATTTTTTGGGTAACCAACGCAGTTTTTCAAGGGTTGCCTGGGTTTGCAAAATTCTTGCATCAATCGCAGTAGAAAACAGAGTCCATACCCCGGAATCTGGTAATAGATTTTGATTTACCAAATAGCCATTTTCTTTTTGAATATCTTGTATAGCCTCGGACAATTCTTGATCATAGACCAAACCGGTCCCCGTCAAAGAATACCCTTGTTGAATGACACGCTCTCTCAGCGCTGCTACGACAGCATGTTTAGAGTTTAATTTAATAGTTACCTTCGGGTTACTTAAATTTTTGTAACCACCTTTAAACTTTAAGTCATTCAGCTGCGAAAGAATAGCCAAAGTATTTTTATAATATAAATGTTCAGGCGCTAAAGTTTCAACAATTGGCGCCATCATCGCTGGCACGGAAGAAACCGCTTGTGCTAAAATTGTAAAGTCTGAAAAAATACGTTTTTTAAATCGAATATCATTATCAATCGTTGTGGGCTCGATACGTCCATCTGATAAATGTGAAGCTAACCGAATATAGGATTGTGAAATTAAAAGTTCGGTGGCCATTTCATTTTCTGAATTTAGCCCCTTTAAATAGGCCTCTAGTTCACTATTATAATAATCCGTTGTGATCAAACCATGCTTCAACGAGATTTGCTGAACCATTAATTTAAAGGCATCGACGAATTCAGTTTTTTGACCCTGACGAATCCAAATGGGTTCAAAATTTCTGATTGAATATAATTTAATTAAATCTGCCGTTTCAAAAATAGCTGAACCCGCTTTTAAAATGCTTCGATTTGCCAACAAATTTTGTAAAGTTGACGCACTTTGGGTTGATTTTGAACTTAGAGTTGTCGTTTGCGCAGACATTTGTAAATGCGATAAAAAAATTGAAACCGATACTATCTGCGACGTGATTTTTTTCAACTTCATGAGTTCTCCGTTTTTAGGCCTACAGATATATACAAACTGATGACCAGCACGAAAACGATCTAAACTGAGATAGCTGTCAAAGAACTCGACAGCTGACAACCATTGGCAACCTAACGGGTTCTTTATGAGATTTTTAGGTTGTTTTTGGGTTGTTGTGGGTCACGGTGATTACTGAACGAATATTGATCAAGCCGTACTATAAAGCCTTTCATGCTTTCGTGGCTTATAAGCAATCAGATTTAAAGCCTCTAACGTATTCCGTAAAATATACAGGCTGACGGTTTTAAATTCTGGTCCCCAGGTGATCATGCGCGTGTACACCAACAACGCCCAGAACTGCCGTTGATTTTTTCTGCACCCGACAGGTTTTTTTGCTGTGTTTACTGTGTTTTTCGTGGCACTGGCAGAGGCACCGCCCGGTTTTTGTTTTAATTTAAAATCTCGGTATTTTTGCTCGCTTAACGTGATCGGAAACTCTTTTACAATTCTTTGTGCAATATG